>NZ_LGCW01000137.1:0-86702 GCF_001279365.1 Streptomyces sp. NRRL F-5755
GTGCGGGGGCGGACCCTCGCGTAGGGGCGGATTCGGGTACGGATGCAGACCCGCCTTCAGGTACAGGGGCTGATACGGGCACGGGGGCTGGTACGGGCACGGGTACGGATGCGCCGGAAGAGACGCCTCCGGTTCCGGCCACCCCGGCGCGGACCGGCAACGTATCGCCGCCGCTTCCCTCCATACCGCCCTTCCCCTCGACGCCACCACCGCCCCCGACGAACACGTCCGACAGCGGCGACTTCCCTCTCGCGCCACCGTCCACGGTCCTGCCCGCGCCGCAACACCCCCCCCCGCAACACGCCACCGGCCAGGCACCGGTCCCACAGCCTCTCTCCCCGCACCAGCCGAACTCCCAGCCCACCCGCCCCTACACCCCCGACCAGCCGCAGCCCCTGCCGCCCGTCGGCCGTGCTCCGGCCCACCGGCACCGGGCCCTGCCGCAGCACCGGCCCGGACCGCCGCCGAAGGTCGCCGTACCGGTAATCGTCGTAGCGCTGCTGTGCATCGCTGTCGGCGTCTGGGCCTTGTCCGTCAGCTGATCCATCCGCCCCCTGCCCGTCAGGTGCGGCCATCTCTCCAGCGCGCCACCACCGCCCACACTCCCAACGCCAGCAGCAGCACCGTCCCTGTGCTGATCCCGCCGTACCCCACCAGCCGCAATGTCCCGTGCTGCCCCGCTTGTTGGACCGACATGCCGTCGTCGGCCGCCGCCCGTTCCCGAGGTGCTACGGAGAAGTCGGTGGCCTTCTCCCGGTAGTCGGGGCCTGATTGTGGGCGGCCCACAGGATCGACCCGCAAGGTGACCGGCGCTCCGTCCTCGAAGTACTTCGCGGCGTCCGGGTGCAGCGAAACGGCCAAGTAGTACGAGCCCGCAAAGCGCATCGCGCTGACGGGAGCGGCGGCGTTGTAGCGGTTCCCGTAGGCCACCGGGGCCGTGAAGAGCTTGTTGGCGGCCGGTTTCCCGTCGTACGGGACGAAGCGGGTGCCGCTGACCGGGCCGCGCGCCGGGTTGTAGACCCCGAGCCCCAACGCACTCGCCACAAGCCGTGATCCGGCCACCACACCCGGCCCGGGGCCCAAGCCCGACGCCGAACGTGGACCCGGCTCCCCACCGCTCCCCAGCAGCTTCGCCGCCCCCAACTCCACACTCACATTGAGCTGCTGCCCCCAGTCCACCGGCACCCGGTAGAACCGGGTCTCCCCGGGCTTGATGCGGTCCTGCCACACGCCCTTGCCGACCGGCGCGGCGTCGTTGAAGCCGGTGCCGCCCTCGGTGTCCTTCTTCGTGCCCCCGGTGAGCGGTACGGGGGCCGTGGTGGACCAGGTGCCGGGGCCGGGCGGGGCGGGCGGGGTGCCGGTGAGGCCGGGCTCGCGCTGGTGGCGGAGTTCGACGGGCCAGCGGCCGGCGCCCTCGGCGGACGGCTTGCCGACGCCGGTCCGCTTGACGACGAAGTAGTAGGTGCCCGCCCGTTGGCAGTTGGTGCGCGGGCCGTCGATGCGGCGGGTGGCGTAGTCGGCGATCGGGTACGCCATGCCGCGGCCATGGAAGGCCGTACTGCCCCCGGAGGAACAGGTGTTGCCGTCGGCGTCGCGGATGCTGACCTTCAGGCTGTCGGTGTGGTCCGCGACCTCGCTGCCGGACCGGGGCGCGGCCACCGCCGAGAGGTAGGCGCTGGACTTCGCGTCCAGGTGCACGGCGTAGAACTTCTCGTCGCCGCGGGCCAGGGAGTCGGTGTACGTCCCAGGGGCGAGCCGTGGGGCGCCGGGCGGGCTCTTGGTGCCCTGTACGGGCCGGGCGCCGGCCGCTGCCCTGTAGGCGGGCGGATCGCCCCGTAAACCTGCCGCCGGTGCCGCAGCCGCGGAACCCGTCAGCACGGGCACGGACAGCACAGCGGATATGGACACCAGCGCCGGCACCAGTACGGGCATCAATCCGGGCATCAGGACCGGTGCCGGCCTTCCGGCACGCCCGCCCCTGATCGTGCGCCCCCTCACCACGAGCCACCCCTCACCACATTTGCTTATGCAAGCTACTTATGTGCTATGGCAAACCCGTCGGCACGGCCGCGCCCCGCGTGACGTACGGCGCTCCCCGCACCGCACGCCCCCCGCCGCGCGCCGTCCCGCCCCCGGACGCACGAGACCCCGGTCACCGTCGCGCGGTGGCCGGGGTACGTACGTTGGATGACGAACTGCTGCGTCTCACACACCCGAACCTGCGGGCACGGAGTCGGTCGCCTCCGTCCACAGATCCTGCTCGGCGCGATCCGCCTGGATCTGGCGGTACACGAGGAGCCCGCCGATGGCGGCCAGTGCGACCAGGAGAAGCTTCTTCACCGCGCGACCTCGTCTTTCGTTGACGTAGGGGACCTCTGGGGGCCGATGATACACACCGGTCGATACCGTTCGGTGACCTAGGGCCGGACCGGTGCGCGGCGCCCGCCGGCCGCACCCGGGAGGCGCCGCACCACCACCGACCGGAACGAAACGTTCCGCAGCGCTCCGAGCCGCATGCGCGCCTGAAAGCCGAAGAGGCCCCACCGTCTCCGGTGGGACCTCTTCGCGCTGGTGGGGCTAACAGGACTTGAACCTGTGGCCTCTTCCTTATCAGGGAAGCGCTCTAACCGTCTGAGCTATAGCCCCGCGCTGCACCGAAAGATTAGCGCACTTCAGAGGCGTTCCCAAAATCGTGTCCCCGGAGCCCGGGGAACGCCCCCGGACGGGGCCGCGGCACGGCCCCCTCCGGAACACCCGCGGCCGTCACTCGTCCTCGGCGAGGGTCAGCTCCACGCCGCCCACGAACCCGGCCGAGATGTTGTAGATGAAGGAACCGAGCGTGGCCAGCGCCGTGGCGAGCACGACGTCGATCACCGCGATCACCGACGTGAACAGCAGCACCCGCGGCAGCGACAGGAACGTCTGGAGGTCGAAGCCGCCGCCGTCGCCCGAACCCGTCGCCTCGCTGATCGTGCCGCCGACGGTGGTGAACACCCCCATCGCGTCCATCACCATCCACAGCACCGCGACCGCCACGATCGTGCAGATGCCGAGCGCGATGGACAGCAGGAAGCTGACCTTCATCACCGACCACGGGTCGGCCCTGGCGACCCGCAGCCGTGCCTTGCGCGTACGCGGGGTCGTACGCGCGCCCGTACGCGGCACGCGCACCCCCTGCTGCGCCCCCGCGCCCTGGCCCGCACCCGAGCGGTACGCCTGGGGCGGCTGGTACGGCGCTCCGCCGCCCTGGGACCCGGACGCCTGCCCCTGTGCGGGCGGCTGCGGCTGGGACCCGGAGTGCGGCTTCTGTGGATACGGCTGACGCGTGTCGGTCACGGTTCCCCCCTGGTAGGAGTCCTCGGACGAGGAGCCGCCGGACGTGGCGGAGCCACGGGCGCTGTCCTCCGTCACGGTCGCGGGTCCCGGCCGGGAATTCTTCTTCTTTCCCGACCCACCCGCCGCAGCGCCCGTGGCTCCACTCACGACCTACTCCTCGCGTTACTCCGCCGAAGGCTCGCCGCCCTCGGCCACCGCGGACTCGGTACCCGCCGCCTCGTCGGCCGACTCGGGCTCGATGTCCCCGTCGACCTCTTCGGCCTCGCGACCGGCCTCGGCGTTACGGGCGATACCGACCACGGCATCGCGCTTGCCCAGGTTGATCAGTTGGACGCCCATGGTGTCACGGCCGGTCTCCCGGACCTCGCTGACCCGCGTACGGATCACACCACCGCTGAGCGTGATGGCCAGGATCTCGTCGGTCGCCTCGACCACCAGGGCGCCGACCAGCTCACCCCGGTCCTCCACGATCTTGGCGGCCTTGATACCGAGGCCACCGCGGCCCTGGACGCGGTACTCGTCCACCGAGGTGCGCTTGGCGTAGCCGCCGTCGGTGGCGGTGAAGACGAACGTACCGGCCCGCACCACATTCATCGAGAGCAGTTCATCGCCCTCGCGGAAGCTCATGCCCTTGACACCCGAGGTGGCACGTCCCATCGGACGCAGGGCTTCATCCGTGGCGGTGAACCGGATCGACTGCGCCTTCTTGCTGATGAGCAGCAGGTCGTCCTCGGCGGAGACCAGCTCGGCGCCGATCAGCTCGTCGTCCGCGCCCTCCTCCGTCTCCCGGAGGTTGATCGCGATGACACCGCCGGAGCGCGGCGAGTCGTAGTCCTTGAGCGGCGTCTTCTTCACCAGGCCGCCCTTGGTGGCGAGCACCAGGTAGGGCATGGCCTCGTAGTCGCGGATCGCCAGGATCTGCGCGATCTGCTCGTCCGGCTGGAAGGCCAGCAGGTTGGCGACGTGCTGGCCGCGCGCGTCCCGGCCGGCGTCCGGCAGCTCGTACGCCTTGGCCCGGTAGACCCGGCCCTTGTTGGTGAAGAACAGCAGCCAGTGGTGGGTGGTGGAGACGAAGAAGTGGTCGACGATGTCGTCTTCCTTCAGCTTCGTGCCCCGTACGCCCTTGCCGCCGCGCTTCTGCGACCGGTAATCGTCGGTCTTCGTCCGCTTCACATAGCCGCCACGGGTGATCGTGACGACGATGTCCTCCTCGGCGATCAGGTCCTCGACGGACATGTCGCCCTCGAAGGGCACCAGCTTCGAGCGCCGGTCGTCGCCGAACTTCTCGACGATCGCCGCCAGCTCCTCGCTGATGATCTGCCGCTGCTTCTCCGGCGAGGCGAGGATCGCGTTGTACTCGTTGATCTTCGCCTGCAGCTCGTCGTGCTCGGCGGTGATCTTCTGGCGCTCCAGGGCGGCCAGCCGGCGCAGCTGCATCTCCAGGATCGCGTTGGCCTGGATCTCGTCGATGCTCAGCAGGCCCATCAGGCCCTCGCGCGCCACCTCGACCGTATCGCTGCGCCGGATCAGCGCGATGACCTCGTCGATCGCGTCCAGCGCCTTGAGCAGACCACGCAGGATGTGGGCCCGCTCCTCGGCCTTGCGCAGCCGGAACTTGGTCCGCCGGACGATGACCTCGACCTGGTGGTTGACCCAGTTGCGGATGAACGCGTCCAGCGACAGGGTGCGCGGCACGCCGTCCACCAGCGCGAGCATGTTCGCGCCGAAGTTCGTCTGCAGGTCGGTGTGCTTGTACAGGTTGTTCAGCACGACCTTGGCGACGGCGTCCCGCTTGAGGACGATCACCAGCCGCTGGCCCGTACGCGAGGAGGTCTCGTCCCGTACGTCGGCGACGCCACCGATCTTGCCGTCCTTGACCAGGTCGGCGATCTTCTGCGCGAGGTTGTCCGGGTTGACCTGGTACGGCAGCTCCGTGACCACCAGGCACTGGCGGTTCTGGATCTCCTCGACCTCGACCACGGCGCGCATCGTGATCGAGCCGCGGCCGGTGCGGTACGCGTCCTCGATGCCCTTGCGGCCCACCACCAGAGCGCCGGTCGGAAAGTCCGGGCCCTTGATCCGCTCGATGAGGGCGTCCAGCAGCTCCTCGTTGGACGCCTCGGGGTTCTCCAGCGCCCACTGGGCACCGGCGGCGACCTCGCGCAGGTTGTGCGGCGGGATGTTGGTCGCCATGCCGACCGCGATGCCGGCGCTGCCGTTGATCAGCAGGTTCGGGAAGCGCGACGGCAGGACCGTCGGCTCCTGGTTGCGGCCGTCGTAGTTGTCCTGGAAATCGACGGTCTCCTCGTCGATGTCCCGCAGCATCTCCATGGAGAGCTGCTTCATCTTGCACTCGGTGTACCGCATGGCCGCGGCCGGGTCGTTTCCGGGCGAGCCGAAGTTGCCGTTGGAGTCCACCAGCGGCATCCGCATCGACCACGGCTGGGCCAGGCGGACCAGGGCGTCGTAGATGGAGGAGTCACCGTGCGGGTGGTACGTACCCATCACGTCGCCGACGACGCGGGCGCACTTGTAGAAGCCCTTCTCGGGGCGGTACCCGCCGTCGTACATCGCGTACAGGACACGGCGGTGCACCGGCTTGAGGCCGTCCCGCACGTCCGGCAGCGCGCGCGAGACGATGACGGACATCGCGTAGTCGAGGTAGGAGCGCTGCATCTCCGTCTCGAGCCCGACGGGCTCGACACGCATGCCCACGCCTTCGATGGCGGGGGCCGCGCCCTCGGCGGTCACGCCGTCCGGGGTCACAGGGGGGTTCTCGTCGGCCATTGCTGTTCAAAATCCTTTCGAGCTGCGGCTGCTGCGGTCCCCGCCGGCGGGCGGGGGAGGGCCGACAGGGCTCAGATGTCGAGGAAGCGGACGTCCTTGGCGTTGCGCTGGATGAAGGAGCGCCGGGCCTCGACGTCCTCACCCATCAGCACCGAGAACAGGTCGTCGGCGCGCGCCGCGTCGTCCAGCGAGACCTGGCCGAGCACCCGGCTGTCGACGTCCATCGTCGTCACCCGCAGTTCCTCGGCGTTCATCTCGCCCAGACCCTTGAAGCGCTGGACCGAGTCGTCCTTGATCCGCTTGCCGTTCTGCTTGCCGAGCTCGATCAGGGCGTTGCGCTCCCGGTCGGAGTAGGCGTACTCGTGGTCGTCCCGGCTCCACTTGATCTTGTAGAGCGGCGGGCGGGACAGGTAGACGTGCCCGGCCTCCACCAGCGGCCGCATGAAGCGGAAGAGGAAGGTGAGCAGCAGGGTGTTGATGTGCTGGCCGTCGACATCGGCGTCCGCCATCAGAATGATCTTGTGGTAGCGGAGCTTCTCGATGTCGAAGTCCTCGTGGACCCCGGTACCGAAGGCCGAGATCAGCGCCTGCACCTCGTTGTTGTGCAGGATCTTGTCGACCCGCGCCTTCTCCACGTTCAGGATCTTGCCGCGGATCGGCAGGATGGCCTGGTACTGCGGGTCGCGGCCGGACTTGGCCGAGCCGCCGGCGGAGTCACCCTCGACGATGAAGATCTCGCACTTGGTGGGGTCGTTGGACTGGCAGTCCGACAGCTTGCCGGGCAGCGACGCCGTCTCCAGCAGCCCCTTGCGGCGCGTCAGGTCCCGGGCCTTGCGGGCCGCCACCCGCGCGGTCGCGGCCTGCAGGCCCTTGCGGATGATGTCCGCGGCCTCGTTCGGGTTGCGGTCGAGCCAGTCCGCCAGGTGCTCGTGGACCACCTTCTGCACGAAGGTCTTGGCCTCGGTGTTGCCCAGCTTCGTCTTGGTCTGGCCCTCGAACTGCGGCTCGCCCAGCTTGACCGAGATGATCGCCGTCAGACCCTCGCGGATGTCCTCACCCGTGAGGTTGTCGTCCTTCTCCCGCAGCAGCTTCTTGTCCCGGGCGTAACGGTTGATCAGGCCCGTCATCGCCGAGCGGAAGCCCTCTTCGTGGGTGCCGCCCTCGTGGGTGTGGATGGTGTTGGCGAAGCTGTAGACACCCTCGGTGTACTGGGTGTTCCACTGCATCGCCACCTCGACCGAGAGCATCCGCTCCTTGTCCTCGGCCTCGATGTCGATCACCGTGGGGTGCACGACCTCGCCCTTGCGCGAGTTCAGGTACTTCACGAAGTCGACGATGCCGCCCTCGTAGTGGTACTTGACCGTGAGCGGCTTGCCCTCCTCGTCCACATGGGCCTCGCGCTCGTCGGTCAGCGCGATCGTCAGGCCCTTGTTGAGGAACGCCATCTCCTGGAAGCGGCGCGAGAGCGTCTCGAAGCTGTACTCGGTCGTCTCGAAGATGTCGCCGTCGGCCCAGAACGTGACCGTCGTGCCGGTCTCGTCGGTGGCCTCGTTACGGGCCAGCGGCGCCGTCGGCACACCGAGCTTGTAGTCCTGCGTCCAGCGGTAACCGTCCCGCTTGACCTCGACGGACACCTTCTGCGACAGCGCGTTGACGACGGAGACACCGACGCCGTGCAGACCACCGGAGACCGCGTAGCCGCCGCCGCCGAACTTGCCGCCCGCGTGCAGCACCGTCAGCACGACCTCGACGGCCGGCTTCTTCTCCGACGGCACGATGTCCACGGGGATGCCGCGGCCGTTGTCGACGACGCGCACGCCGCCGTCCGGCAGGATCGTCACGTCGATGGTGTCCGCGTGCCCGGCCAGCGCCTCGTCGACGGAGTTGTCGACGACCTCGTACACGAGGTGGTGCAGACCACGCTCGCCGGTCGAGCCGATGTACATACCAGGGCGCTTACGGACCGCGTCCAGGCCCTCAAGGACGGTGATCGCGCTGGCGTCGTACGACTTCTCTTCCGGAGAGTCGCCACTGGCGCCGGCAGGAACCCCCTCTTCAGTAGAAGCCGTGTTGTTCTCGTTGAGGTCGCCGGAGTCGGCCACGAAGCGCCCTTTCTGGCACAGCACGAGCCGCCTTCCATCAGAAGCAGGGCGGCTGCGTCGTTCGACATGTTCCGCGAGTGGGCGGGATTGCTACCAGTCTACCGGTAGCGCCGACACTAATGGGGGTTTGCGGGCGCCTGAGTCGTCATGTGCCGCCCTGAAGTGCCGTTGGCCGACTCCCCATATCTGCGACGGGCCCCCAGGACGCTCTAGAGGGCGTTCAGCGCTTCGGGCTGTCAACCTCCGGCTACGGTGAGCGGAGTCTCACCCGCCCCACCCGTACACCTCAGCCGTACGTGTCACCCGGGCCCTTGCTCCCGGGCGCCCGCAGCGGCCCGTACCGCCGCGCCGGTCCGCCCGGCCCGAACACCTTGATCAGCTTCACCGTGCCCTGGCCCAGATCCTGGTTCAGCCGGGCCACCAGCTGCGGCGCCAGCAGCCGCAGCTGCGTCGCCCACACCGTCGAGTCGCACTGCACCGTCAGCACGCGCGCCTCCTCGTCGTACCGCTGCGGCTCGCAGTGCTGCGCCACCTCCGGGCCGACCAGCTGCGGCCAGCGCCCCATGACGCCGCCGACCGCGGCCGGGGTCTCCCAGCCGCGCTCCGTGATGAGCCGGTTGATCGCCGCACTCAGCGGCAGCGGATCGCGCCCGTCGGCGCGCGCGCCGGACCGCAGGCCGCCGCGGCGCGCCTGCTTCTTCTGCTGCGCGGCGGCGCCCCGCGCCCGCGCCTGCTCCTTGGCGGCGACCAGCGCCTGCCGGGCCAGATCGATCCCGGACAGCTCCGGGGGCTTGGGCTGGTCGGCGCCGGGCGGCCGCTCCGAGGGCTCCTCGGAGGGACGGTCCGGATGCTCGCCGTTCATCACCTGCTCCGTCGCCCGCTCACGGCGTGACCTTCTCCGCCACGCCCTCCGACACCGCGAACCGCGCCCCGGACAGCACGCCCGGCACGTCGTCGTCCACCGCCGCGGTCACCAGCACCTGCTCGCCGGGCGCCACCAGCTCCGCCAGCCGCTCCCGCCGCCGGCTGTCCAGCTCCGCGAACACGTCGTCGAGCACCAGCACCGGCTCGTTGCCCTCACCGCGCAGCAGGTCGTACGAGGCCAGGCGCAGCGCGAGCGCGTACGACCAGGACTCGCCGTGGCTCGCGTACCCCTTGGCGGGCAGCTGGCCCAGCTTGAGCAGCAGGTCGTCGCGGTGCGGACCGACCAGGGTCACCCCGCGCTCGATCTCGTTCTTGCGGGCGGCGCCGAGCGACTCGACCAGCAGCCCGTACAGTTCCTCGCGCGTCGAGGCGCCACCCAGACCCTCGCCCGCCGAGCCGCGGTACTCCATCGACAGCGGGCCGCCGCCCGGCGCCAGCTGCTCGTACGCCTTGTCGGCCAGCGGCTGGAGCGTGGCGATCAGGTCGAGCCGCTGCGCCAGCAGCTCAGCTCCGACCCGCGCCAGGTGCTGGTCCCACACGTCGAGCGTCGACAGGTCCATCTGCCGACCGCCGTGCCGTCTGGCCAGCGCCGCGCTCTTCAGGAGCGTGTTGCGCTGCTTGAGCACCCGGTCGTAGTCCGAGCGCACACCCGCCATCCGCGGCGAGCGGGCGGTGATCAGCTCGTCCAGGAAGCGGCGGCGCTCCCCCGGATCGCCCTTGACCAGCGCCAAGTCCTCCGGCGCGAACAGCACCGTCCGTACGATCCCCAGCACGTCACGCGGTTTGACCTGCGACGATCTATTGATACGGGCCCGGTTGGCCTTGCCGGGGTTCAGCTCCAGCTCCACCAGCTGCTGCCGCTCGCCCTGGACGACCGCGGCCCGCACGATGGCCCGCTCGGCGCCCATGCGCACCAGCGGGGCGTCCGAGGAGACCCGGTGGCTGCCGAGGGTGGCCAGATAGCCCACCGCCTCGACGAGGTTGGTCTTCCCCTGCCCGTTGGGGCCCACGAACGCGGTGACGCCCGGGTCGAGCGGGACCTCGACCCGGGCGTACGAGCGGAAGTCGGCCAGCGAGAGATGCGATACATGCATGTGGCGCGCCGACCTCCCCCGGCTACCGGACTTCTCTACCGGACTGTTTGGTTCTTACTTCTTCACGTTTTCGACCGCGTGGCCGCCGAACTGGTTCCGCAGCGCCGCGATCATCTTCATCTGCGGCGAGTCCTCCTGGCGCGAGGCGAAGCGCGCGAAGAGCGACGCCGTGATCGCGGGCAGCGGTACGGCGTTGTCGATCGCGGCCTCGACGGTCCAGCGGCCCTCGCCGGAGTCGGCGGCGTAGCCCCGCAGCTTCTCCAGGTGCTCGTCGTCGTCCAGCGCGTTGACCGCCAGGTCCAGCAGCCAGGAACGGATGACCGTGCCCTGCTGCCAGGAGCGGAAGACCTCGCGCACATCGGTGACCGAGTCGACCGCCTCCAGCAGCTCCCAGCCCTCGGCGTAAGCCTGCATCATGGCGTACTCGATGCCGTTGTGGACCATCTTCGCGAAGTGGCCCGCGCCGACCTTGCCGGCGTGCACCGAGCCGTACTCGCCCTCCGGCTTGAGCGCGTCGAAGATCGGCTGCACCTTGGCGACGTCCTCCGAGGAGCCGCCGTACATCAGCGCGTAGCCGTTCTCCAGACCCCAGACGCCGCCCGAGACGCCGCAGTCGACGAAGCCGATGCCCTTGGCGCGCAGCTCCTCGGCGTGCTTCTCGTCGTCGGTCCAGCGGGAGTTGCCGCCGTCGACCACCACATCGCCGGGGGACAGCAGCTCGCCCAGCTCGTCGATGGTGGACTGGGTGGCGGCGCCGGCGGGCACCATGACCCACACCACACGCGGCCCCTTGAGACCGTCCACCAGCTCCTTGAGGCTGTGGACGTCAGCCAGGTCCGGATTGCGGTCGTATCCGATGACGGTGTGGCCTGCGCGGCGGATGCGCTCGCGCATGTTGCCGCCCATCTTGCCGAGACCGACGAGACCGAGCTCCATCAGTACCCCTTACGTTGCGTTACGGCACATCCCCGACCTACGCGTCGAGTTTACGCGCGAAGCCACGACGCGGCGGCGCGGCCCCCACAGCTGTGGACAACCAGCGGCGCGTGACCCGCGCCGGGCCCGGGACGTGCGGGTTTTCGTTGCTGGCCGCGTTCTTCCCGGATTACGGGGCGGCGCGGGAGCCGACTGCCGACGGCATCTGATCGCGGCGGAAACGTCTCAGGCATGCCTGCCCGGGCCCGGCTGTAGCGCCCGGGCCTGACAGACGCACCAGCTGCTCCGTCGCGCCCCGTAACCACTCGTACCGGCCTGCTCGCCCGTACGAGTGCCCACGCGCCGGTCCGGTACGTACGGCAAACAGCTCCGCCCCCGACACGAGCCGACGGCGCGCGCCAGGGGCGGGAAGCTTCCGGGAGACTGCCGGCGGCGGGAACCGCGGGCAGCCGTCCACAGCCTGTGGGGATCAGCCGGACAGACGCACCGGCATGATCAGGTACTTGTACGCGTCGTCCGCCTCGGCGTCCTTGGCCGGGCGGCCGCTCAGCAGCGCCGGCTTCGTGGAGGTCGTGAAGGACAGCTGGGCCACCGGGGAGTCGATCGCCGACAGGCCCTCCAGGAGGAAGCCCGGGTTGAAGGCGATGGAAATGTCGTCGCCCTCCAGGTCCGCGTCCACCCGCTCCACAGCCTGTGCGTCGTCGCTGGAGCCGGCCTCCAGGACCAGCACACCCTGCTCGAAGCTCAGGCGCACCGGGGTGTTCCGCTCGGCGACCAGCGCCACACGCTTGACGGCCTCGACGAACGGGGCGGTCTCGATCACGGCGACCGAGTTGAACTCGGTGGGGAAGAGCGTGCGGTACTTGGGGAGGTCGCCCTCCAGCAGCCGCGTGGTCGTACGGCGGCCCGCGCCCTCGAAACCGATCAGGCCCTCACCGGCGCCCGAGCCGGACAGCGCCAGGGTGACGCTGTCGCCGCTGCTGAGGGACTTGGCGGTGTCCAGCAGCGTCTTGGCGGGCACCAGCGCCACCGCGGAGGCGTCCGGGCTCTCCGGCTTCCACAGGAACTCGCGCACGGCGAAGCGGTAGCGGTCGGTGGAGGCCAGGGTGACGGTGTCGCCCTCGATCTCGATGCGCACACCGGTGAGCACCGGGAGGGTGTCGTCACGGCCGGCGGCGATGGCGACCTGGGCGGCGGCAGCGGCGAAGACCTCACCGGGCACGGTGCCGGTGGCGGTCGGCATCTGCGGCAGGGCCGGGTACTCCTCCACAGGAAGCGTGTGGAGGGTGAAGCGCGAGGAGCCGCAGACGACGGTGACCCGTACACCGTCGGTGGAAATCTCCACCGGGCGGTTGGGGAGCGCGCGGCAGATGTCGGCCAGCAGGCGGCCGGAGACCAGGACGGTCCCCTCTTCCTCCGTCTCCGCTTCCACGGACACGCGCGCGGAGACCTCGTAGTCGAAGCCGGAGAGGCTCAGGCTGCCCTCCTCCGCCTTCAGCAGCAGGCCCGCGAGGACGGGCACCGGCGGACGGGCCGGGAGGCTCTTGGCCGCCCAGGCCACTGCCTCCGCGAGTACATCGCGCTCCACCCGGATCTTCACCGGAAACCGCCTCCTGCTGTTGCTGGCTTACGCCCTGCTGGCCTTCTTCGTCGGCTGGGTCGCCGGAGACCAGTCTGACGTACGTCACCGACAGCCGTTGCTGCTCGGGGTCAAGTCGGGTCGAGACGCGTCGGACGACCGATCCCCAAGTTGTGCACAGCACCCGATTCGAAACGAGTTCACCGGTAGCTATCTGTGGTCGTAGTAGTAGGGCCTGTGGAAACCGTGGACAACTGAATCTGTGCAGGTCAACGCGGTTTCTTTGTCCACCGGACCTGTGGGCGGCAGCCGTGGACAACCGGCCTCATCTGTGGACCGGCGTCCTTCATACACACCCGATGCACAGGGGACCCCTACTTCTCCCCAGTCCTGTCCCCAGCTTTACCCAGGTTCCCCACAGCCCAATCCGGCACCTTGGTGTGATGCCTTTCACTCGCCCCGGTGAGCCCGGGTGTCACCTTGCCGAACAGTGGACAGGGGTGTGGAGAACTTGGGGACAAGGGCGGCGCACCTGTGGGCGGCCCGTGGACAACGCGACCCGCCCGCTGTGGAACGATCTTCTGTCCACACCCTGTGGATGAGTGTTAGCCACAAATCCACACGGCGCTGACCTGGGCAGATACTTCCGCAGCCAGCCCTCCTGTGGACTTCACAGGGATAACTTCCCAGTCCCCAGCGTGTGGACGGAAGATTCTTGGCCAATCTGTGGAGCACGGCCGTGACCTGACACGGAATCGAACAGAGGCGGGGCCTTCCACAGGGTTGGGATGGTGGTGGGCGGGGGCGCGGCGTGGTCTGCGGCCGGTCGGAGCGCCGCTCGGGGACGGTTTTGAGGGGGCTTCGGGGCGGTCGTACGGCGGCTGTGGGCGCCTCTGCGCGCGGTCGGCGCCCCTCGTACGGCGAGAACTCCTCCGTACGGCGCCGGCTCCCCGCACCCACGGGCGAGCGGCCCGCCGTACGAACAACGAAGGGCGCCCCGGGAGTGCGTACGTCCCGGGGCGCCCTCGAAGCTCCGGCGGCCCCTCGTCGGGGCCGCGTCAGCCGTTCTTGATGCGGTTGGTCAACTCCGTCACCTGGTTGTAGATGGAGCGCCGTTCGGCCATCAGCGCCCGGATCTTGCGGTCCGCGTGCATCACCGTCGTGTGGTCGCGCCCGCCGAACTGCGCGCCGATCTTCGGCAGCGACAGGTCCGTCAGCTCACGGCACAGGTACATCGCGATCTGCCGGGCCGTCACCAGGACGCGACTGCGCGAGGATCCGCACAGATCGTCCACGGTCAGCCCGAAGTAGTCGGCGGTCGCGGCCATGATGGCGGTCGCGGTGATCTCGGGCGCCGCGTCCTCGCCCCCGGGGATCAGGTCCTTCAGGACGATCTCCGTCAGGCCCAGGTCCACGGGCTGGCGGTTGAGGGACGCGAAGGCGGTGACGCGGATCAGCGCCCCCTCCAGCTCGCGGATGTTGCGCGAGATCCGCGAGGCGATGAACTCCAGTACCTCGGGCGGCGCGTTGAGCTGCTCCTGCACGGCCTTCTTGCGCAGGATCGCGATCCGGGTCTCCAGCTCGGGCGGCTGGACGTCGGTGATCAGACCCCACTCGAAGCGGTTGCGCAGCCGGTCCTCCAGGGTCACCAGTTGCTTGGGCGGCCGGTCCGAGGACAGCACGATCTGCTTGTTCGCGTTGTGCAGCGTGTTGAACGTGTGGAAGAACTCCTCCTGCGTCGACTCCTTGCTGGCCAGGAACTGGATGTCGTCGACGAGCAGGATGTCCATGTCGCGGTAGCGCTTGCGGAACGCGTCCGCCTTGCCGTCGCGGATGGAGTTGATGAACTCGTTGGTGAACTCCTCCGAGCTGACGTACCGCACCCGGGTGCCCGGGTAGAGGCTGCGCGCATAGTGCCCGATGGCGTGCAGCAGGTGCGTCTTGCCGAGGCCGGACTCGCCGTAGATGAACAGCGGGTTGTACGCCTTGGCCGGCGCCTCGGCCACGGCCACCGCGGCGGCGTGCGCGAAGCGGTTCGAAGCGCCGATGACGAAGGTGTCGAAGAGGTACTTCGGGTTCAGGCGCGCGGTCGGCTCGCCGGGCCCGGTCGCGGGTGCGGGCTGCGCGGCGAGCGGGCCGGGGGCGCCGCTGGGCGCTGTCATCCCGCCCGGTCCGGGGTTCTGGATGTGCGCCGGCGGCTGGTGCTCGGCCAGGTCACGACGCTGCGGCGGCTGCTGGTCGTACGGGGAGTGGCCCTCGGAGTGCTGGTGCTGCGGCGCGCCGCCGTGCTCGGGCGCCGACGAACGGTAGTCACCCTGTGACCGCTGGGAGTGCTGCTGCTGTACGTGTGCGGGGGGCGGCGTGGCGTAAGGGTCGCGCTCGGGGAAACCGCCGAGCCGCTGCTGCTGCCACCCGTAGTCCTCACGGGGGCCGGGGCCGCCCTGGCCGCCCATCCCGGAGTGCTGCTGCGGCCAGGCGCCGGGATCGTGCCGGGGCTGCTGGTGCTGCTGCTGGTATTCCGGATACGCGGGGCGCACGTGCGGCAGGTCGTCGTCCTGGTGCCCGTAGCTCTGCCGGTTGTCGTAGCCGTCGCTCTGCCGGCCGTCGTAGCCGCCGTACGCGTCGTGCTGCTGCCCCGGCTGCTGCTGGGACTGGTGCCGCTGCTGCTGTACAGGGGACGGCGGCGGGGCCGAGGGCATCGGCTGCTGGGGCTGCGGCTCCTCGGCGGAGTCGTCGACGGTGATCGCGATCCGGATCGGGCGGCCGCACTGGTGGCTCAGCGCCTCACCGATGAGCGGCGCGAGCCGGCCCTCCAGCACGCCCTTGGCGAACTCGTTGGGCACCGCCAGCAGGGCCGTGTCGGCCACCAGCGCCAACGGCTGGGTCCGCTTCAGCCAGTCCTGGTCCTTCGGCTTGAGGCTGTCGCTCTCCGCCCGCAGGAGGTGATCAAGTACGCGTGGCCACACTGCGGCAAGATCGGCAGGTACGTCAGCCACAGAGCACGCTCTCTCACAGGTCCCACGAATGTGTGATTCTCAGGACGGGCGGGAAGGAATCGGAGTTGACCCACGGTAGTCAGGGCGACCGTGGTGATTCAAGTTGTTGTCCACAGGCTGTGCACAGTGTGTCCCGACCGAGGGCCGGTTTGACCGGATGACGCCGCCGCGCGTACCGTAACCAGGTCGAGTTGTCGATGGCTGCTGCCGCCTGCCTCCGATGGGCAAAGATCGCGCTCTAGTGATCGAAGTAGCGGTGCACTCGGGCGTTGCGAGCTACTCGTGGGCGCACGGTGACAGCCAGTCGACGCCCCACACCTGTCTCCCCGGAGACACCAAGCATCTCTGGAGCCCCCGAGTGAGCAAGCGCACCTTCCAGCCGAACAACCGCCGTCGCGCGAAGACCCACGGCTTCCGCCTGCGTATGCGCACCCGTGCCGGCCGCGCGATCCTCGCGTCCCGCCGTGGCAAGGGTCGCGCCCGCCTGTCGGCCTGAGCCCTGAGCTAGGTCCATGACGTGCTGCCTACCGAGCATCGGCTGAGGCGGCGCGAGGACTTTGCGACCGCGGTACGCCGGGGACGCAGGGCCGGGCGCCCGCTCCTCGTCGTCCACCTACGCAGCGGTGCAACGGACCCGCACGCAGCGGGGGAGAGCCCTCCCCCGGCGCGTGCGGGTTTCGTCGTGAGCAAGGCCGTCGGCGGTGCCGTCGTCCGCAACCAGGTCAAGCGGCGGCTGCGCCACCTGGTGCGCGACCGGCTGGACCGGCTGCCCGCCGGTAGCCTGGTTGTCGTACGGGCGCTGCCCGGTGCGGGTGATGCGGGTCACGACCAGCTGGCCCGCGACCTGGACACCGCGCTGCAGCGGCTGCTGGGTGGAGATCCCCCAACCGAAGGTCAGGGGAGGGTGCCGCGATGAAGTACCCGCTGCTGCTGCTGATCAAGCTGTATCAGTGGACCATCAGCCCCTTGCTGGGGCCGGTCTGCCGGTACTACCCGTCGTGCTCCCACTATGGCTATACGGCCATCGACCGGCACGGCGCCGTGAAAGGGACCGCGCTGACGGCTTGGCGCATCCTGCGTTGCAACCCGTGGTCGCCAGGTGGCGTCGACCACGTACCACCCCGGAAGCGTCCGGTCTGGCATCGGCGGCTGAGAAGCCGCCTGGGCGGGTCCACCGTCCCTGAGCCTGCCGCACAGCCTGAGACTCAGCCCACCGCCCAAGGAGCCTGATTCGTGGACACGATCCTCAGTCCTCTCTATTACGCAGTTTCCTGGATCATCGTCCAGTTCCACTCGTTCTACAGCCTCATCTTCGACGAGAACAGTGGCGCGGCGTGGGGTCTGTCCATCGTCTCGCTGGTGGTACTGATCCGTATCTGCCTGATCCCGCTCTTCGTGAAGCAGATCAAGTCGACGCGGAACATGCAGGCGCTCCAGCCGAAGATGAAGGCGATCCAGGAGCGCTACAAGAGCGACAAGCAGCGTCAGTCCGAAGAGATGATGAAGCTGTACAAGGAGACGGGCACCAACCCGCTCTCCAGTTGCCTGCCGATCCTGGCGCAGTCGCCCTTCTTCATCTCGCTGTACCAGGTCCTCAGCCACATCGCGAACAACCAGACGGTCGGCGTCATCAACCAGTCGCTGCTGGAGAGCGCCCAGAAGGCGCACATCTTCGGTGCCCCGCTGGCCGCGAAGTTCCTGGACACGCCGGAGAAGATCCAGTCGCTGGGCGCCTCGGTCACCGACGTGCGCGTGGTTACCGTCATCATGATCGTGCTGATGTCGGCCTCGCAGTTCTACACGCAGCGCCAGCTGATGACCAAGAACGTCGACCTGACGGTCAAGACGCCGTTCATGCAGCAGCAGAAGATGCTGATGTACGTCTTCCCGGTCATGTTCGCCGTCTTCGGTATCGGCTTCCCCGGCTTCCCCGTCGGTGTCCTCCTGTACTGGCTGACCACCAACGTGTGGACCATGGGCCAGCAGATGTTCGTCATCCGCCGCAACCCGACCCCGGGCAGCAAGGCGTTCCAGGAGCGCCAGGAGCGGCTGCGGGCCAAGGGCAAGCTCAAGGAGGACCCGGCCGAGGTCGAGGCCAGGAAGGCCGCCGAGGAGGCGCGCCAGAACCGGCAGCAGCCCAAGCGGCAGAGCAAGTCCCAGCGCCAGACCCAGCCCACCACCGGCAAGCAGGCCGGCGGCAGGCCGGCGGGTGGCGGCCAGCAGCCCCGGCGTACCCGCGCGGGGGCCGGCTCCAGCGCTTCCGGTGCCTCCGACGCGGACGCTTCGAAGAAGCAGTCCCTGGAGAAGAAGGCACCGCAGGACAGCAAGCCGAAGGGCGGTTCCTCCGCCTCCGGCTCCCGTAACGCCAAGTCCGGACAGCGCAAGGGCCAGCAGCGGCCCAAGCACCCGTCCAAGAAGTAAGAAGGAGTCCTTCCGTGACGGACACGACCCCGGCCGCCGAGGGCACCGACACCCTGACCCGCCTGGAGCAGGAGGGTGAGATCGCGGCCGATTACCTTGAGGGCCTGCTGGACATCGCCGACCTCGACGGCGACATCGACATGGACGTCGAGGCCGACCGCGCCGCCGTGTCGATCATCAGCGACTCGACCAGCCGCGACCTGCAGAAGCTGGTCGGCCGGGACGGCGAGGTGCTGGAGGCGCTGCAGGAGCTGACCCGTCTCGCGGTGCACCGCGAGACCGGTGACCGCAGCCGTCTGATGCTGGACATCGCGGGCTTCCGGGCCCGCAAGCGCGAGGAGCTCGCGGAGCTGGGCGCGAAGGCGGCGGAGGAGGCCAAGGGCACCGGTGAGCCGGTCAAGCTGAAGCCGATGACGCCCTTCGAGCGCAAGGTCGTGCACGACGCCGTCGCGGCGGCCGGGCTGCGCAGCGAGTCCGAGGGCGAGGAGCCCCAGCGCTGTGTGGTGGTTCTCCCGGCCTGACGGCCCGAGCCCCGAACAGCCCTTGATCTATCCGGCCCCGTCTGTACTCGCAGGCGGGGCCATGTCTTGTCAGCCTGATAACAGTCCAGAGGAAGGCGGTTCCCGTGACGGACGCAGCAGCGGAGCTCCCACCGGCGCCGGATGTGGCGCGCGAGGTGTTCGGTGAGCGGTTCCCGGAGGCCGTGCGCTACGGGGAACTGCTCGCCGACGCGGGCGTACGCAGAGGACTGATCGGACCGCGTGAAGTGCCGCGACTGTGGGAGCGGCACCTGCTGAACTGCGCGGTGCTCTCCGAGGTGGTGCCCGAGGGCGTCACCGTATGCGACGTGGGCTCGGGTGCGGGACTGCCGGGCATTCCGCTGGCCCTGGTGCGCCCGGACCTGAAGATCACGCTGCTGGAGCCGCTGCTGCGCCGGACGAACTTCCTCCTGGAGGTCGTCGAGCTGCTGGGGCTGGACCACGTGACGGTGGTACGCGGCCGCGCCGAGGAGGTCATGGGCAAGCTTCCGCAGGTCCATGTGGTGACCGCGCGAGCCGTGGCGCCGCTCGACCGGCTGGCGGGATGGGGCGTCCCGCTGCTGCGCCCGTACGGCGAGATGCTCGCGCTCAAGGGCGACACCGCCGAGGAGGAGCTGAAGGGCGCCCGCGCCGCACTGGGCAAGCTCGGTGTCGTGGAAACCTCGGTGGTCCAGGTCGGTGAGGGGATCGTGGACCCGATGTCGACCGTGGTGCGGGTGGAGGTCGGCGAGAGCCCGGGCGGTGTGCGCTTCGCGGCCAAGCGCGCCAAGGCGGCCCGGCCCAGCCGGGCGTCGAGGGGGCGGCGGCGCTGAGCGAGTCCCGGGGGTACGACGGATAGCCCGGGGAAACTAACAAAACGACATAAAGCGGAGTGTCGCGTACAAAACGGACGCGGCGCTGTCATCGTGTTTCACGTGAAACGTCGTTCTCTGCTGCATGGAATCATCAGCCGTGGTCGCGCAGCTGCCGAGCCGCGTAACCGCAGACCCACACAGGTCACGGAAGTATCCACAGAAGCGGGTTCATCCACAGGAGAGCGGACCTCACTGGTTCACGACACCGAAAGCATGGCAGGCTCTGAGCACTGCGAGCCTGATGTCGAGGAGAGTGAATCCTTGCGGTCCGACGCCAACATCGCGGGACCGATGACCGATCCGGTCCCCGGTCCCCGTAGCGAGTCGCTCGGGGATGACGTTTCACGTGAAACGCCGTCCCCGATGGACGACACCCCGATCGGTCGTGCAGCTCAGCTGGCGGTACAGACGCTTGGCCGAACGGGAGAACCACTGCCCCGGCCCGAGGAAACCCGGGTCATGGTGGTCGCCAACCAGAAGGGCGGGGTCGGCAAGACCACCACCACGGTCAACCTCGCCGCCTCCCTTGCCTTGCACGGCGCCCGCGTCCTGGTCATCGACCTCGACCCGCAGGGCAACGCCTCCACGGCCCTCGGCATCGACCACCACGCCGAAGTCCCATCGATCTACGACGTACTGGTGGAGAGCAAGCCGCTGTCCGACGTCGTGGTGCCCGTACCCGACGTGGAGGGCCTGTTCTGTGCGCCCGCCACGATCGACCTGGCCGGCGCCGAGATCGAACTGGTCTCGCTGGTGGCCCGTGAAAGCCGGCTGGACCGGGCCATCAAGGCGTACGAACAGCCGCTGGACTACATCCTCATCGACTGCCCGCCCTCGCTCGGCCTGCTGACCGTCAATGCCCTGGTGGCCGGTGCCGAGGTGCTGATCCCCATCCAGTGCGAGTACTACGCGCTGGAAGGGCTCGGCCAGCTGCTGCGCAACGTCGACCTGGTGCGCGGGCACCTCAACCCCAAGCTCCATGTGTCGACGATCCTGCTCACCATGTACGACGGCCGGACCCGGCTGGCCTCCCAGGTCGCGGACGAGGTGCGCAACCACTTCGGCAATGAGGTGCTGCGCACCAGCATCCCCCGCTCGGTACGCATCTCCGAGGCGCCCAGCTACGGACAGACGGTCCTCACCTACGACCCGGGCTCCAGCGGCTCGCTCTCCTACCTGGAGGCGGCCCGGGAGATCGCCCTGCGCGGGGTGGCCGGGACCGGCACCGGGATGCAGGGCCTCAACGTGAACTACGAACCACAGCACAGCATGTCGGAGGGGAACCAGTGAGCCAACGACGGAACAGGGGACTAGGCCGTGGGCTCGGTGCGCTGATCCCCGCGGCACCGCAAGCCGCGGACAACGCCGCTCCCGCGGTGAGCCGGGGCACGACATCGCCGTCCGCGGTGCCGGTCCTGACAGCGGACCGGGGCGTGGCGGCGGCGAAGGTCACCTCGATCGCGGCGAAGGCCGTTTCACGTGAAACGGATGAGCCGCAGGAGGAGGAAGCCACCACGGACGGGGCGCAGGAGGTCGCCGGCGCGCACTTCGCCGAACTGCCCCTCGACGCGATCACGCCCAACCCGCGGCAGCCACGTGAGGTCTTCGACGAGGACGCCCTCGCCGAACTGGTCACCTCCATCCAGGAAGTCGGCCTCCTCCAGCCGGTGGTCGTCCGGCAGACCGGACCCCAGCGGTACGAGCTCATCATGGGCGAGCGCCGCTGGCGGGCCTGCCGCGAGGCCGGCCTGGAGAAGATCCCGGCCATTGTCCGCGCGACCGACGACGAGAAGCTGCTGCTGGATGCGCTGCTGGAGAACCTCCACCGGGCACAGCTCAACCCTCTCGAAGAAGCCGCCGCCTACGACCAGCTGCTGCGCGACTTCAAGTGCACCCACGACGAGCTGGCCGACCGCATCGGCCGGTCGCGTCCGCAGGTATCCAACACTCTGCGGCTGCTGAAGCTCTCGCCGTCCGTACAGCGTCGGGTCGCCGCCGGGGTGCTCTCCGCGGGGCACGCCCGCGCCCTGCTCTCCGTGGAGGACGCGGAGGAGCAGGACCGGCTGGCGCACCGCATCGTGGCCGAGGGGCTGTCGGTGCGCGCGGTCGAGGAGATCGTGACGCTCATGGGCGCCAAGCCCGCCGGCGGTTCCAAGGCGAAGAAGCCGCGGGCCGGCACCCGGGTGTCCCCCGCCCTGAGCGACCTCGCCTCCCGGCTCTCCGACCGCTTCGAGACCCGGGTGAAGGTCGACCTGGGACAGAAGAAAGGCAAGATCGTCGTCGAGTTCGCCTCGATAGACGACCTGGAGCGCATCCTCGGCACCCTCGCCCCCGGTGAGGGTCGGGTGCTCGACAAGAGCCTCGACGAGGAGAACGGCGACGAGGACTGACTGACCCGAGCCGTCCGGCCCCCGAGGGCGGGCCGTGTTCCGAGCGGATTGCGGAACACGGCCCGCCCTTTGCTGTGTGGCGGTACCCGCGTACGCGGACCGTGGATACGATGCGATCGGGTATGGCGCACATCCACGGGGAAACCCCCACAACGAGGAGTAAGCCATGCGAACGGTGAGCCGCACCGGACTGGTGGCAGCGGGCTTCGGCCTCGGAGCAGTCGGCGGTTTCGTCGGTGGCCTGCTCACGGAGCGGGAGCTGCGGACGGCATCGCGCGGTGCGGCGGGCGAGGGAAGTGAGGACCTGTCTTCATGGGCCGTCGGCTCGTACCGCTCACGCTGGACAACCTTCCGGATCTCCCCAAGCGCTGCCGCTCGTGCGTCTTCTGGGAGCTGGACCCCGTCAGCGGGGAAGCCGCGGTAAGAGCGGGCCGCCCCGAGCTGGAGAAGGAGGCATGGATCTCGGCCGTCCTCCTCGAATGGGGCTCCTGCGGACGCGTCGTCTATGTCGACGACGTCCCGGTCGGCTTCGTGCTGTACGCCCCTCCCGCGTACGTGCCGCGCTCCACGGCCTTCCCCACGAGCCCCGTCTCCCCCGACGCCGTACAGCTCCTGACGGGCTGGCTGACGCCCGGCTACCAGGGGCAGGGCCTGGGCCGCGTGATGGTGCAGACGGTGGCGAAGGACCTGATCCGCCGCGGCTTCAAGGCGCTTGAGGCGTTCGGCGATGCCCGGTGGGAGGAGCCCGCGTGCGTGCTCCCCGCCGACCACCTCCTGGCCGTCGGCTTCAAGACGGTACGACCGCACCCCCGCTTCCCGCGCCTGCGACTGGAGCTGCGCACCACGATCTCCTGGAAGGAAGACGTGGAACTGGCCCTCGACCGCCTCTTGGGCGCGGTGCAGAAGGAGCCCGCCCTGCGCCCGCTGTGAGGGCCACCCGCACCACGCGAACGGGCCCGACCCCCGAAGGGGTGGGCCCGTTCGCGTGGCACGCGGGATGCGGTCAGGCGAGGAAGTCGCCCAGCTCGCGCTCCAGCATGGCCTTCGGCTTGGCGCCGACGATGGTCTTCACGACCTCGCCGCCCTGGTAGACGTTCATCGTCGGGATCGACATGACGCCGTACTTGGCGGTGGTGGTCGGGTTCTCGTCGGTGTTCAGCTTGGCGATGACGATCTCGTCGTGCTCGGCGGCGATGGCCTCCAGCGACGGGGCGATCTGGCGGCACGGGCCGCACCAGGTGGCCCAGAAGTCGACGAGAACGGGCTTGTCGCTCTTGAGGACGACCTCTTCGAAGTTGGCGTCCGTCACGGTCACCGTGGCACCGGCCATGGCAATCTCCTTACTGGGTGGGGTTGGGGCGTCGGGGCGGGGTCAGGCGGAAGCGGTCTTCTCCGGCTCCGGCACGTCGTCGCTGTCCGAGAGGGCGGCGAGGTGCCGCTCGGCGTCCAGGGCCGCGGAGCACCCGGTGCCGGCCGCGGTGATCGCCTGCCGGTAGGTGTGGTCCACGACGTCGCCGGCGGCGAAGACGCCCGTGAGGTTCGTCCGGGTGCTGGGGGACTCCACCTGGAGGTACCCCTCGTCGTCCAGCTCCAGCTGGCCCTTGAACAGCTCGGTGCGCGGGTCGTGGCCGATCGCGATGAACAGGCCGGTCACCGGGAGCTCCGAGGTCTCGCCGGACTTCAGGTTGCGCAGCGTCAGGCCGGAGAGCTTGTTCTCGCCGTGGATCTCGGCGACCTCGCTGTCCCAGACGAAGCTGATCTTCGGGTCGGCGAAGGCCCGCTCCTGCATCGCCTTGCTCGCGCGCAGCGTGTCACGGCGGTGGATGATCGTGACCGACTTGGCGAAGCGGGAGAGGAAGGTGGCCTCCTCCATCGCGGTGTCGCCGCCGCCGACCACGGCGATGTCCTGGTCCTTGAAGAAGAACCCGTCGCAGGTGGCGCACCAGGAGACACCGCGGCCGGACAGCTCGTCCTCGCGGGGCAGGCCCAGCTTGCGGTGCTGCGAGCCGGTGGTGACGATCACGGCCTTGGCGCGGTGCACGGTGCCGGCGGTGTCGGTGACGGTCTTGATCTCCCCGGTCAGGTCGACCGCGACCACGTCGTCCGGCACCAGCTCGGCGCCGAAGCGCTCGGCCTGGGCGCGCATGTTGTCCATCAGGTCGGGGCCCATGATGCCGTCGCGGAACCCGGGGAAGTTCTCCACCTCGGTGGTGTTCATCAGCGCGCCACCGGCGGTGACGGCGCCCTCGAAAACCAGCGGCTTCAGGGAGGCACGGGCGGTGTAGAGCGCGGCGGTGTAGCCCGCGGGCCCGGAGCCGATGATGATCACGTTGCGGACGTCGCTCACGGGTGTCTTCCTTGTCTCTGCCGACTGCTTGCTGGGGCTCTCGGTGAACTCTCACCCCACCCAACGGATCCTACGGGGCAGGCATTCCCGTGGTGCCCCGGCGCCCTCGCCGTCGGCTCAGTCTCGCCGGTACGAGTGGGTCAGCAGCACCTTCCCCGGTGCCGGCGGGGACGCGGAGACGCAGGAGGACGCGATGACATAGGCGGAGACGCGGCTGGGATCGGTGGGGTGCGGCAGAACGACAAGGTACGCGTCCTGGCCTTCGTAAGAGCTGCGGGTGGAGGCCAAGGGGGCCTCGGTCCGTCCGGTGCCCCGCTGGACGCAGGAGGGCACGGTGTCCGTCGCGCCGCGCAGCGCGGAATCGGGGGAACTCTGCGTGCCGACGTCCGGAGTCTTCTTGCCGCCCGAGGTGGTGAGGAGGTCGTGGACGCGTGTCTCCAGGGTGGCGGACGTCAGGACAGAGGCGGCACCGGCGCCCTGCTTCGCCGTTTCGGCGTGCTGCTTCTGTGCATCGCCCTGCCCGCCGCCGGACCCGATGTTCTGGATGATGACTCCGCCCACACTGAGGACCGCCGCGGCGGCAGCGGCGCCGAGCAGCGCCCTCGGCCAGCGACGGTTCCGGGAGCGGGCTCCAGGCGCCTGGCGGCCCGGACCGGTAGCGGCCCGGGGGTGTCCGGACGGCCGGGTGACAGGCCCGGAAGGAGACGCGGCCGGTGCTGTTTCGGTTTCACGTGAAACGGCGGCGACCGTAACCTCGGGCGTTTCACGTGAAACAACGGAGTCCTGGTCCGGTGCGGTCGAGTCGAGTAGCGCCTCGGCCGCCAGCGCCGCATCGATGCGTTCCGCCACATCGGTCGGCATACGAGCCGGCCCGGGGAGCGTACCGAGCAGTCCCCGGATCTCCTCCAGGGAGGCGAGTACGTCCTCGCACAGCTCACAGCACGCCAGGTGATCGCGTAGATCAGCGGTGCGGGACGGTGACAGCAGACCGTCCGTGAGCGCGGAGATCTCGGAGACCTCCGGGTGCTCGTCCGTGTCGGTCGTCGAAGTCACGAGCGCCCACCTCCGCCCTTCACGGCATCTGTGTCCTTCGGTCCTGCCGCCTCTGGGACGGATGTCCCCTGCGCCCGGTTCCTTCCCCGGCTGACGGGTCTGCTATCCCCTTCTTCCGAACGCAGATGGGTGAGCATCGGCAGCAAGCGTGCCCGGCCCCGCGCACAGCGGCTTTTCACCGTCCCGGTGGGCACGTCGAGGATCGCGGCCGCCTCGGCCACCGGGTATCCCTGCATGTCAACGAGGACCAGGGCAGCACGTTGTTCCTCGGGCAGCGTGCGCAGCGCACGGAGCAGCTCCCGGTGCAGATCCTGCCGCTCGGCCGGTACGGCGGCGGACTCGTGCGGCTCCAGCAGCTGCTCCAGCTGCTCCGTCTCGGCTACCGGGGACGTACGCCGGGAGGCCGCCTTGCGGGCCCGGTCCAGACAGGCGTTGACCGTGATGCGGTGCAGCCAGGTCGTGACGGCCGACTGGCCGCGGAAGGTGTGGGCGGCGCGGTAGGCGGAGACGAGCGCGTCCTGGACGGCGTCCGCGGCCTCTTCCCGGTCGCCGAGGGTACGGAGGGCCACCGCCCAGAGCCGGTCGCGGTGTCGCCGGACCAGCTCGCCGAAGGCGTCGGGGTCGCCGGCCACGTGGCGTGCGAGGAGGTCTCCATCGCTCGCCACGTCAGAGCCGCCTGTCTCAGGCCCCACAGGTCCCCCTGCTCGCGCGGTCAGCGGATATGTGGCTCCATTGAAGCCCGCCACGCTGCGAAAGTAAACGTCGGTGAGGTGTTGCACCGCGTTACCGGCCAGGTGCGCAGCCGGTGGTTCACATGTTGCGGTGTGCTGTCACTTCGGTGCTGTAAAAGGGCACTCATCGGCTGACTTGCTGAGGTCTGAACGAACTGAAACGATCATGAGCGCCGGTGATTCCACCGGAGTCGTTGAATGCGGCCCCGGTCGGACGTCCATGTCGTCAGTTTCTCGCTGGCGGAGAAAGTTTCAGGAGTGGCTTTTCATGAGGAACCTCAAGCGCCTGCTGTTGATCGCGGTGGCGTCGATAATCGCCCTCGGTGCGATGCCGGCCTCGGCGTCCGCGTATTCCAAGGGCAGCTGCAGTCACCGCAAGACGCTGACCGCGAAGACCTACGGCGGTCACGCCACGGTGAAGCTGCTCGTTTACCGGTGTGGCGACGGCCATGACTGGACGATGGCCAGCATGACGGCGAACGACAGCGACAGCGAGGGGGCGCTTTGGATGGATGTATCCCGTAACGGCGGGAAGACCTGGAAGGGATTGGTCCAGAAGCGGCGTTTCACTCTCAACCCCGGTGACACCGCCGCGATTGCGAACAACAAGCTGCAGAACGACGGCCCGGGATACTCGGTGCGGGCCTGCGGGTACTACGGAAACAACAAGGTCTACTGCACCCGCTGGAACTGAACAGCGCTGGATTCGCGCACCGGGCTCTGGCCGATGAACCGGCCAGAGCCCGACTGCTGTCTCTTTATTCCGGTGGTCACGAAGGCACCCACTGGATTGTCCTTGCCGACCCGTTGATTTCTTCGGCTTCGGGTTCGGTGATAAGCAATCGAAGGGATCAGCCGCTGACCTTGATCTCCGAAATGCCGCCCCGGTAACCGCCGCCCGAATCCTCGCTGGGCAGCTCCGTGATGTGAACCAGGACGTAACGCGTCTTTATGGGCTTGTCGAGCTTCACGGACAAGGTGTTGCCCGACTTCTCCAGCTTCGACAGGCGCTGCGGGAACGCGCCGAGGGTGGTCGGGCTGGAGGCGGACGGGTCGGCGGCGAGCACTTCGGCCGTGTGGCCCGGCCGGTACATGCTGACCTCGACGCTGGAGACCTCCTTCACGCTCCCCAGGTCGACGACGAGGCCGCTGCCGTCCTTGCGGGGCGGCAGGTTGCCGAAGTTCGCCCAGCCCTTGAACTCGCCGGTGATCCAAGCGGTGCCGAGGTCACCGTCCACGGCGTTCGACGGCGGATCATGCCGACCGGCGACGGGACTGCTGGAGAGCGGCGAGAACTCGGTGACGTCGTCGATCGCGATCGGCTTCGGCGGGGGCTTCTTCTGCTGTGTCCCGCTCTCCGGCTGCGAGTTCTCCTGGTTGTCCTGGCCCTCGTTCTGCAACAGGGTGTCGGCCAGCTGCCAGCTCCCGAGTCCCAGCGCCGCGATGAGCAGGCCGGAAACGCACCACTTCAGCGCCCGGCCGGTACGGCTCTGCAGCGGTGGCGGCGGGGTGGGTACCGGTGCGGTCCGCGCCGACGCCCCGCCGGCGCGCGTCGGCGGCTGGCCGTACGTGCCCTGCTGGTAGCCGGTGCGCTGGTAGGGCGGCGGCGAGGTGAAGGACGTCTCCGGCGGACGGATGCGCGGTATGGCCGTGACGGCCTTCGCCAGCTCCTCCGGAGTGGTGCAGGCCGGCTCCTGGCGGGACGCGGTGGCACCGTCGTTGACCAGCGCGCGCATGGCCAGCTCGGACAGGCCGCGGTGCACGCCGGCCCGTACCTGGTCCGGGGGGATCATGCCGACGTCCTTGGGCAGCCCCGACAGGCCGTACGCGTCGCTCTCGTACGGCCAGCGCTGGGTCAGGGCGGCGTACAGGAGCGCGCCGATCGCCTCGGTGTCCGTGCGCTGCGGGTGCTCGCTGGTGATGCCGCGCAGCGCGGCCATCACCGCCAGGCCCCGGATGCGGTACTGCCCGGACTCGGTCCGCAGCACCGAACTCGGGTTGAGCCTGAGATGGGACAGGCCCTCCCGGTGGGCGGCGGCCATGGCCTGGGAGACCTGGCTGACGAGCTGGTAGGCGTCGTGCGGTTCGAGCGGGCCGTTCGCGAGCACGGCGGTCAGCTCGGTGGCGTCCGGCAGCCATTCGTGCACGACGTAGACGAGGTCGTTCTCCTCGACCGCGTCCAGGACCTGCACGAAGCGGGGGTCACCGAGCAGCGCGGCGGAGCGGGCGGCGGACAGCACGGGGCGGGCCCGCGGGTGGTCGGCGGGCAGGATGTGTACGCCGACGGCACGGCGCAGTTTCTCATCGACCGCACGCCAGCTGCTGAATCCGTCCAGACGGGTGACGCACTCTTCGAGGCGGTAGCGTCTGGCCAGCTTGTGGCCGCTGTGCAGTTCGGGCGGCTTGGTGTCGGACACCACGGCACGCTGATCGCCGGTGCGTGCGGTGTCCTTGTCCGTGCCGGTTACGCTCTCGGCCTCCGCACCGTCGTTCGTGGCCTGTCCCGCCTGGGCGGTCAGCGGTTCCTCACCGCTCGTGTCGGCCACGTCGACGGCAGCCGTGCTCCGTTCCGCCACCGTCGTTCCTGCCTCCCCATCCGTTGCAGGCTCTCCGAGCCAAGACAATTGTGCCCACAGTCCGCCACTATGCACGACACACGGTTGCGGACGATGGTTGTGCCCGATCAGCGGCCCAGCTTGGCGCGCACCATGCCGACCATCGCGTTCATCTCTTCGACCCGCATCCGCTTCGCGGCGAGGAAGAAGACGGCGATCAGTGTGACACCGCCGCCGACCAAGGCGGCCAGGGAACCGGTGACACCGCTGCCGAGCGCCAGGGTGATTCCGTATGCGGCCGCGCCGCCGACCAGGGCGGCGGGCACACAGGCCCCGGCGAGGCGGGCGTACGTACGAATGACGTGCGGCCCGTCCAGGTCGCCGCCCAGCCGTGTGCGCAGTCGCCGCCAGGCCACGCCGACGCCGACGGCGTAGGCCAGTCCATAGGCCGCGGCGAGGCCCACCACGACCCAGCGGGCCGGCAGGACCAGGAAGCACAGACCGGAGACCGCGGCGTTGACGGCGGCCACGATCACGGTGTTGAAGAACGGCGTGCGGGTGTCCTCGTAGGCGTAGAAACCGCGCAGGATGACGTACTGCGCGGAGTACGGAATCAGGCCCAGGCCGAACGCCATGATCACGTAGCCGATGTTGGTGGCACCGGCACCAGCGCTGGAGAACATCAGCGTCGCCATGGGGACACCGAGCGCGAGGAACGCGAAGGCGCACGGCACGATGGCCACCGCGGAGGTGCGCAGACCGTAGGAGATGTCGTCGCGTACGGCGGTGACGTCTCCATCGTGGGCGGCCCGTGAGATGCGCGGCAGGACGGCGGTCATGACCGAGACGGTGATGATGGCCTGCGGCATCTGCCACAGCTGCAGCGCGTAGTTGTAGGCGGTGATACCCGTACCGGAGTGGCCCTGGCCCTCGGCGACCGAGCCGGCCCAGGTGGCGATCTGGGTCACCACGACCAGGCCGAGCTGGTTGGCGAGCACGAAGAAGAAGGTCCACTTGGCCAGCCGCGCGGCCTTCCCCAGCCCGTGGCCGCGCCAGTCGAAGCGCGGGCGGAGCCGGAAACCGGCGTCCCGGAGGTAGGGGAACATGGCGAGTGCCTGCACGGTCAGACCGAGCAGCGTGCCGATACCGAGCAGCCGGACCGCGTCGGCGGAGACGTTGCCCGCGCTCACACCGCTCTGCGAGAAGCTGCCGAAGACCCAGATGAAGGCGCCGAATGTGGCGATCACGATGATGTTGTTGAGGACCGGGGTCCACATCATCGCGCCGAACCGCCCGCGGGCGTTGAGGATCTGCCCCAGCACCACGTGCACGCCCATGAAGAACATGGTGGGCAGGCAGTAGCGGGCGAAGGCGACCGCGACGTCCATCTGCTCGGGATCGGACGCGATCTTCGGCGACATCATGCCGATGAAGACCGGGGCCGCCAGCACACAGACCGTGGTGATGCCCGCCATCAGCACGGTGACCAGCGTCAGGAGGCGGTTGGCGTACGCCTCGCCGCCGTCCTCGTCGTTCTTCATGGCCCGCACGAGCTGCGGGATGAACACCGCGTTCAGGGCGCCGCCGCCGACCAGGATGTAGATCATCGTCGGAAGGGTGTTGGCGACCTGGTACGAGTCGTTGAGGGTGCCGACGCCGATCGCCGCGGCGATGACGAGGTTGCGGACGAAGCCCAGGATGCGCGAGACCAGCGTGCCCGCGGCCATGACCGCACTGGACTTCAGCAGCGACGACGCGCGCCCGCCGGAGCGCTTGGCGGGAGCCGCTGGCTCCGGTGCGGGTGTCGGCGGCTGCTCCGGTACGGAGGCGGCCTGCGGCACCGGCTCCTGCTGCGGCGTCATCGGACGCTGCGGCTCGTACGGCTGCTGCTGGTCCCGGTACAGGTGCGCGAAGGCGTCCGGCTCCCGGCGCTCGTCGGCGGCCCGTGAGATCAGGTCGTCCACGCCCACGAACTGCGTCGTGGCGGCGTCGTCACCGTACGGCAGGTGTCGCGTCGGACCCTGCGGCTCGGGCGGCGGGGTCGGGGCCCACACCTGCGGGTCAGGGGTGTGCTGCGGGGCGGGCGGCTGCTGGTAGAGCGGGTGCGGGGCCTGCCCGGGAGGCGGCGGGGGGTGCGCGGACCGGTCGTAGAAGACGTCGTTGACCGGGTCCTGGGCCGTGGGGTCCTGCGACCGGTAGGGGTCGTTGGCGTACGCGTCGTGCACATACGGGTCATGGGGCTGCTGCCCCTGGGGCGTCGGCGGTCCCTGACCCGCGGGGGTGTCGTGCGCACCCCTGCCGCGGTCACCGTCGTACGGCGCATTCATCGCTGCCCCACCTCATCCGTCGCCGGCCATCCGGCCCCGCCATCTATCAACGGTCCACTTTCTCACCTGAGCCGGACGCGTCCGTGCTTTCCGAACCGGTGTCCGGCTCGCGGTCACCCGGCTGCACCGGCTCGTCACCGTCCGTACCGTCACCCCCGTTGCCGCCCTCGGACCCGCCGTCGCCGTCGGTGCCGTCGCCGTTGGTCCCGTCCCCGTCGCGCCCCGACGCGGCGCGCTTGCGCTGGAGGTAGATGCGGACACCGGCGAGGACGAGCAGCAGAACGCCGCCCGCGATGACGAGCATGATCGTCGAGGTGATCTCGGTGACGTTGACCTGGAAGGTCATCGGCCGGCCGTACGGCTTGCCGTCCGAGGTGTAGAGCTGCGCCGTCACCTGCACGGGACCGTTGGCGTTCGCCGTCGTGTCGAACTTGAACGACTGGCTGTGGCCGCCGTCGACCGTGATCTCCTGCGGCTCGCCCGTGTCGAGCCGGTTGGGCTGCGAGGACGTGAGCTCCAGCGTCAGTCCCTTGACGCCCTGGACCAGGTTGTTCTGCACCGTCACCGGAATCGTCGCGCTGCGCCCGGAGAGCGTCGCGGGAGACTTCTGGATCAGCTGCACGTTCTTCGTCAGACCGTCGAGGTAGGTGCGCACGGAGCTGCGGAAGGCCGCGGCGCCCGCCTCGTCGCCCCGCCACTCGGTGGACATCTCCCGCATGATGGCGTTGCCGAAGGGCGTCACCACACGGCCGGGCTGGGCCAGGACGGGCGCGAAGTCGTCCAGCGCGGTCTGGGTGTCCTGGATCTCCTCGAAGCCCTCGGTCGGGAGTTCCTGCTTGCGCAGCGCGGCCGGGTACTCGGCCGCGGCGGGCACCTCGCGGTTGGCCCCGGGGTCGGGCGCGGCCTTGGCGGCACCCGCCAGGTTCAGCGGCTCGGCCCAGCGGCCCGGCACCAGGTTCTTCACGCCTGCGGCCATCGCCTGGGCCTGGCTGACCGAAGGCGTGCGCTGCGGCGCGACGACGATGTTGCGCTGCCGTCCGGGCTCCTGGCCGTTGATCATCAGGCTCTGGGCGAGGAACTGCTGAACGGCAAGCGTCGAGTTCTCGGCCTTGGACAGGTCGCCCTCGAACGCCGTGGACAGTCCCGCGTCGGCGACGATGGCGGTGTTGCCGCCGCCGATCGGACGGGCCGCCGTCGGGCTGTAGGAGAGGCTGTCCTCCTGGAGGCTGTCGCTGCGGGCGATGATGTTGTGGGCACCGCCGGAGGTGGCGACATCGACGATGGAGGAGTCCACGGCGCCCTCGGCGGGCCAGGCGAAGTCCGTACGGGGCTTGACGCCCAGAACCGTCTCCACGGTCTTGGCCGCCAGCGACGTGGCGGGGCCGAGGTGCCCGAGGGCGCTGGGGACCTCCTTACCGCGGTGCGCGAGCGAGGCCAGGTCGGGGTCGGCGAAGGGCAGCGCGATGACCTCGTGGGTCTTCGCCGCCTCCTCCACCTGCTTCAACCACTGCTTGGCGACCGCCTGGTTCTTGCCCGGCGTGGGCCCGTTCGGCCCTTCGACCTTGTACGTCCTGGTCATCGCGTCGACGGAGGCGAGCACGTCGGGGTCGATGACGAAGGTGACGGGGAGGTCCTTGCCGAGCGCCACGAGCTGCTGGAGCCGACCGCCGGGGGCGATCTCCGATGCCAGGTTGTCGTTGCGGAAGACCGGCGTCTGCTCAGCGTCGGCGTCGGTCTCCGCGGTCAGGTGCGTCGAGGAGATCAGCGGCCACAGGTATGTGAGCTGCGTCTTCTTTCCCACGTCGGAGGTCTGCCAGGGCAGGAACGTCCGCTTGATGCCGAGCACCTGCTCGTAGGAGGCGCCCTGGGACCGGCCGGACACGGAGACGCCGAGCTGGTAGACGCCGTCGTCACCGAGGTCGAGGTCCTTGACCGGCACGTGGAGGGTGAAGGTGCGGCTGACGCCCGGGTCCAGCTTGTCGATCTTCTGGGTGCGGTTCTCGATCTCCTGGCCGTCGGCTCCGGGGGAGAAGCCCGTGCGCTTGGCGGCCGTGTCGATGGCGCTGCGGCTGTTGAGGGAGGGGCCCCGCCGCAGGCCCACGTGCGCGTCGGTGATCGGGGCGTTGCTGCCGTTGGTGAGCGTGCCGGAGACGGTAAGGGTGTCGTCCTTCTTCGGCGCGCTGGGAGTCAGCGCGTCGACGGAGACATCGACGGTGCGGGGGCCGGCGGCACGGGCTTCGGGGGCGGCCGGGATCTGCATCATTCCCGCCAGCAGCGGCACGCCGGCGATCAGCGCCGCGGCCCGGCGCAACCACCGACCGCGCGGCCGTTCACTCCCTTGGAACCCTGCCGCCTCGGCCACGCGTTCGCCCGTCCCTCGTCGTCGTCAGTGGTCGTCGGAATGTGCGTCCACGCATGGTAACGAGACCCGCTGGGGGGAAGTGCTGGGGACTGGTCCACAAGATCGCTCGGCGGGCGGGCGGGAGCGGTGCCCGTCCCCATTTCCTGCGCTGCCCGGCGCCGCCGCCGACGGGACGCCTCGCGCGACGCGGCCACGTACCCTGTTCTGTTGTGCCGAACGCCAACAATGACTTCCCCGCCCCGCAGCCCGAGCGGACCCCGCAGTCGACGGACGCGCTGAACCAGGTGCAGCGCCGCGCCGTCGGAGAACTGTTGCGGGTGTCCCCCGTCGCGGACGATCTGGCCCGCCGTTTCCAGGAGGCCGGGTTCACGCTTGCCCTGGTCGGCGGCTCGGTACGGGATGCCCTGCTCGGCCGGCTCGGCAACGACCTCGACTTCACCACCGATGCCCGCCCCGAGGACGTACTGAAGATCGTCCGGCCGTGGGCGGACGCGGTGTGGGAGGTCGGCATCGCCTTCGGCACCGTCGGCTGCAAGAAGGACTCGTTCGACATCGAGGTCACCACGTACCGCTCCGAGGCGTACGACCGGACCTCGCGCAAGCCCGAGGTGTCCTACGGCGACTCCATCGAGCAGGACCTGGTGCGCCGGGACTTCACGGTGAACGCCATGGCGGTGGCGCTGCCGCAGAAGGAGTTCATCGACCCGCACAACGGCCTGGAGGACCTGGCGGCACGTGTCCTGCGGACGCCGGGGACGCCGGAGGAGTCCTTCTCCGACGATCCGCTGCGGATGATGCGGGCCGCCCGGTTCGCCGCCCAGCTGGACTTCGAGGTGGCCGAGGACGTCGTGTCCGCGATGAAGGCCATGGCCGAGCGCATCGACATCGTCTCCGCGGAGCGGGTGCGGGACGAGCTGAACAAGCTGCTGCTGGGCTCCCACCCGCGCAAGGGCCTCAAGCTGCTGGTCGACACGGGGATCGCCGACCGGGTGCTGCCGGAGCTGCCCGCACTGCGCCTGGAACGTGACGAACATCACCGTCACAAGGACGTCTACGAGCACTCGCTGACGGTGCTGGAACAGGCCATCGACCTCGAAGAGGACGGCCCCGACCTGGTGCTCCGACTGGCGGCGCTGCTGCACGACATCGGCAAGCCCAGGACGCGCCGTTTCGAGAGCGACGGCCGGGTCTCCTTCCACCACCACGAGGTGGTGGGGGCGAAGATGGCCAAGAAGCGGATGACCGCGCTGAAGTACTCCAACGACATGATCAAGGACGTCTCGCTGCTGGTGGAGCTGCACCTGCGCTTCCACGGCTACGGGACGGGTGAGTGGACCGACTCGGCGGTCCGCCGGTACGTGCGGGACGCCGGCCCGCAGCTGCGGCGCCTGCACAAGCTGACGCGTTCGGACTGCACCACCCGCAACAAGCGCAAGGCCAACGCGCTCTCCCGCGCTTATGACGGGCTGGAGGAGCGCATCGCACGACTGCAGGAGCAGGAGCAGCTGGACTCGATCCGGCCGGACCTGAACGGCAACGACATCATGCAGGTCCTCGGCATCGCTCCCGGCCCGGAGGTCGGCAAGGCGTACAAGCACCTGCTCGAACTGCGGCTGGAGAACGGCCCGATGGAGCGGGAAGAGGCCGTCGCCGCTCTGCGGGAGTGGTGGGCCGCGCAGCAGTGAGTGCGTGGTTTCACGTGAAACACGACGGCGGGTGCCGTCGTGTTTCACGTGAAACGGGGACCGGCTCTACTTCTTGATGTCTTCGAGGCAGAGCACGATCTTGTTGCGGTGCCGGCGTCCGGTGGCTTCCGAATAGGCGTTGTACTTCGTCAGGTCGCACAGCTTCTCGTCGGTGGTGTCGTCATGCACCTCGGCGACCTTGTAGGCGGCATCGGGGGCGGTGCAGTCCACCTTCTCCATGTCCGGCCGGATGGTCGTGCCGTTGTTCTTCATGCAGTCACCGACGGCGGCCTTCTTGGCGTCCGTGCCGAAGAGGGAGTTGAAGCCCGCGAGGCCGCCGAGCACCAGGCCCAGCACGACAAGGCTCAGGACCACGCGGAAGACCTTCCGGCCCATGCTGTCCGAGCGCTGGGGCCCGGGCGGCTGGGGTGCCGCACCTTGCGGGGGCATTCCGTAGGGCTGCTGCGGGGGTGCTGCCTGCGGCCAGGGGGCGCCCTGCTGCTGCGGCATCTGCGGCGGAGGAGCGTAGCCGCCCTGCGGCTGGCCGTACGGCGCGTTCGGCGCCTGCGGGGGCTGGCCGTATGGAGTGGGCCCTTGCGGCGGCTGCCCGTACGGAGCGTTCGGTGCCTGCGGGTACGAGTTCTGGCCGTAGGGATGCTGGCCGTACGGGTTCTGCCCCGGAGGCGGCGGCATGGTCATGAAGGTCCCCCTGAAAACGATGCGTCAACGTGTGAGCTGAAAGCACGTAACGTATCGGGTCGCAGGGTGAGCCTGTCGCTGCTGGGGTGCCCCAGGAATGGGCGTCAGGAGGCTAGCGCCGTACGCAGCGGATCAGCGACACCGCGGTTGTCGCGTAGAGCAGAGCCACGGCGATGACAAGCACACCGGACCTGCCGTCCGGCGGCAGCATCAGCGCCGCCACGGCCGCGGCGCCGACGTAGGCGACGTTGAAGAGCATGTCGTAGACCGCGAAGACACGGCCGCGAAAGGCATCGTCCACCGACGACTGCACCACCGTGTCCGTGGAGATCTTGGCTGCCTGAGTGCTGAGACCGAGGACGAAGGCGGCGATCAGCAGCGGTACGTACGCGAAGGACAGTCCCAGGGCCGGAGTCAGTACCGCAGACAGCCCCGCACAGCACGCCATCCAGGCCAGGGGCGTGTACCTGGCCACGGCCGACGGCGTGACGACGGCGGCAGCGAAGAAGCCCGCCCCTGATACGCCGACGGCGATCCCGAGGAGCGCCAGTCCCCCCGACTCGCTGTCGGCCCACGCGTACCGGCACAGCATCAGCACCGTTACCGTCAGCGCCCCGTAGCAGAAGCGCAGTACGGTCATCGCCGTCAGTGCCGCCGCTGCGGTACGTCGGTCCAGGAGGTGGCGCAGCCCGTCCACCAGGCCGCGCGTGGTGCTCAACAGAGCCGCGCCGACCCGCGGTTGGAGCTGGGAAGGGTCCGGCCCCAGCAGCCCCGGGCCCATGCGCAGCGAGACACCGGCGGCACCCAGGTACAGAGCGGCGGCCAGCAGCACGACGACCGTGTTCGACTGCGCTCCCGCCAACCGGACGGCGAAGGCGAGCCCACCGCCCGCGGTCGTCGCGAGCGTGCCGGCGGTCGGGGACAGGGAGTTGGCCACGACCAGCTGCTCCGTACCGGCGACCACACGCGGCAGGGATGCCGAGAGCCCGGCCAGCACGAAGCGGTTGACGGCCATGACGGAGAGCGCGGAGGCGTAGAAGAGCCAGTCGGAAGCCCGCGCGGCGATCAGGCCGGCGGTCCCGACGGCGAGCACGGTACGCAGCAGGTTGCCGTACAGCAGGACCTGACGACGGCGCCACCGGTCGAGGAGAACGCCCGCGAAGGGGCCGAGCAGCGAGTACGGGAGCAGCAGGACCGCCATGGCGGAGGCGATGGCCGCGGGAGACGCCTGCCTCTCGGGCGAGAAGACGACGTATGTGGCGAGCGCGACCTGGTAGACACCGTCGGCGGCCTGTGAGAGGAGCCGTACGGCCAGCAGGGAGCGGAAGTCACGCAGCTGAAGCAGTACGCGGAGGTCACGCACAACGGACATGAGGACCAGCCTCACACAGCACACAGGCCCCCGGACGGAAATTCCGGGGGCCTGTGGGCTAGGGGGACGGCGCGGTGCTCAGCGCTCGACCTCACCCTTGATGAACTTCTCGACGTTCGCGTGCGCCTCGTCGTCGAAGTACTGGACCGGCGGCGACTTCATGAAGTACGAGGACGCGGAGAGCACCGGGCCGCCGATGCCGCGGTCCTTGGCGATCTTCGCGGCGCGCAGGGCGTCGATGATGACACCCGCGGAGTTCGGGGAGTCCCAGACCTCCAGCTTGTACTCCAGGTTCAGCGGGACGTCACCGAAGGCGCGGCCTTCGAGGCGGACGTAGGCCCACTTGCGGTCGTCCAGCCAGGCGACGAAGTCCGACGGACCGATGTGGACGTTGTCCTCGCCCAGCTCGCGGTCGCGGATCTGCGAGGTGACGGCCTGCGTCTTGGAGATCTTCTTGGACTCCAGGCGCTCGCGCTCCAGCATGTTCTTGAAGTCCATGTTGCCGCCGACGTTCAGCTGCATCGTGCGGTCCAGGACGACGCCCCGGTCCTCGAAGAGCTTGGCCATCACGCGGTGCGTGATCGTGGCGCCCACCTGCGACTTGATGTCGTCACCGACGATCGGCACACCGGCCTCGGTGAACTTGTCCGCCCACTCCTTGGTGCCCGCGATGAACACCGGCAGGGCGTTGACGAAGGCGACCTTGGCGTCGATGGCGCACTGGGCGTAGAACTTCGCGGCGTCCTCGGAGCCGACGGGCAGGTAGCACACCAGGACGTCGACCTGCTTGTCCTTGAGGACCTGGACGATGTCCACCGGCGCCTCGTCGGACTCCTCGATGGTCTGGCGGTAGTACTTGCCCAGGCCGTCGAGGGTGTGGCCGCGCTGCACGGTCACACCGGAGTTCGGCACGTCGCAGATCTTGATGGTGTTGTTCTCGCTGGCACCGATGGCGTCCGCCAGGTCGAGGCCGACCTTCTTGGCGTCGACGTCGAAAGCGGCCACGAACTCGATGTCACGCACGTGGTAGTCGCCGAACTGCACGTGCATCAGGCCGGGCACGCGGCTGTCCGGGTCTGCGTCCTTGTAGTACTCGACGCCCTGTACCAGCGAGGCGGCGCAGTTGCCCACGCCGGCGATGGCTACGCGAACCGAACCCATTCCGGTTGCTCCCTGTGTTCTCGACAAGGCCCCGCGGACTGCGGAGCCTCATGTGGTGGTGTCATCGGACGGATCCGGCCGGGAACCACCCCGACGCCGGGGCAGGCCGCCCGTATCTCCTGACGTGTCCTTCTGGTTCCGCTCAGCGGGGTCCACGGCGCGTTGATCGCGTCCGGCGCGTTCACTCTCGATCAGCTCGTTGAGCCACCGGACCTCGCGTTCCACGGACTCCATGCCGTGCCGCTGCAGCTCGAGGGTGTAGTCGTCCAGCCGTTCGCGCGAACGTGCCAGGGAGGTGCGCATCTTCTCGAGGCGTTCCTCCAGGCGGCTGCGGCGGCCTTCCAGCACCCGCATCCGTACGTCGCGCGAGGTCTGCCCGAAGAAGGCGAAGCGGACACCGAAGTGTTCGTCCTCCCACGCGTCCGGGCCCGAGTGGGCGAGCAGCTCCTCGAAGTGGCTCTTCCCCTCCGGCGTCAGCCGGTAGACGATTTTCGCCCGGCGGCCGGTGAGGGACGCGGGCGCGGTCTCCGGATCACTGCCCGTCTCCTCGGTCAGCCAGCCGTTCGCGACCAGCGCCTTCAGACAGGGGTAGAGGGTGCCGTAGCTGAACGCACGGAAGACCCCCAGCGACGTGTTGAGCCGTTTGCGCAGCTCGTAGCCGTGCATGGGGGATTCGCGCAGCAGTCCGAGGACGGCGAACTCAAGGATGCCGGACCGCCTGCTCATGCCCGCCTCCTTGTCCTCGTGCGTTCTTTATGCCGAGCTGATGTATCGATTCGATACATCCAGACGATAGGTCGGGTCCACGGGAGGGACAAGAGGGGGGAGGGTGAGCGGCGTCACATCACCGTTTCGTTCCACCCAACCTGACGGATTTGGAGTGAATTTCAACAGTGAGCAGGTTTTGGCCGTGCGTAGTCTGTGCGGCATGCAGACTGCCGGGAACCGTGGGGCGACAGGGGACGTCCCCGTCCTCGGTGTAGTGCGACCCCATGAGCCATATGGGTGCCGTACGTCGGGGGGACCTGAAGCCAACTGCCGCCTTCAGGCGACGAGATAGATAGCGCGCCTGCCCGAGGAGTATTCGTTCCATGAGCGAGCACCGTCGCAAACCGCCCCAGCCACAGGGCGGCGGACGTGCAGCGGCCCGACGAGCCGCACAGCAATCGGGGCGCCGCGCGGCGCCCTCCCGTGGCTCTGCACCCGCCCCCGGCCCGGCTCCCGACTCCGGAGCGTACGGGCAGGAGCGGCCGGCCGGCGGCAGAGCGGAGGCCCGGCGGGCCGCACAACGCGGCGGCCGGCGGCGCGCATCCGATACGGCCGCGATGGCCTCAGGCAGTGGCAATGGCGGACGCGGTGGAGGCCGGCGCACCGGCGGCGGTGGTGGCGAAGGCGGTCGTGGGCGCGGCCGGGGAGCGGGCAAGCCCGGCAAGAAGCGGTTCATCGACTACCCGCGGTCCGGCAAGATCGGCTGGCGCCGCTTCGTGCCCTCGTGGAAGCAGATCCTCACCACCTGCATCGGTTTCATGGCGCTGCTCGTCGGCGCGGCCGGCCTCGCGCTCGCCTACGTGGACATCCCGGACGTGCAGAAGGCGTCGCAGCTGCAGAAGAACGTCTACTACTGGTCCAACGGCAAGCCGATGGTCGTCGCCGGCGGTGGTGAGCTCAACCGGCAGATCGTACCGATCACCTCGATCCCCAAGACCATGCAGGACGCGGTGATCTCCGCGGAGAACGCCTCGTTCTACCAGGACTCGGGCGTCGACCCGATGGGCATCGCGCGTGCGGTCTTCAACATGGCCAAGGGCGGCGAGACCCAGAGTGGCTCGACCATCACCCAGCAGTATGTGAAGAACACGTACCTCGACCAGTCGCAGACCCTCAAGCGCAAGATCACCGAGCTGTTCATCTCGGTGAAGGTGGGCATCAAGGAGAAGAAGGACACCATCCTGGCCGGTTACCTCAACACCGCCTATTACGGGCGCGGTGCCTATGGCATCCAGGCCGCGGCCCGGGCGTACTACGGCAAGGACTGCGACAAGCTCACGCCGAGCGAGAGTGCCTTCATGGCCGCGCTGCTCAACGGCCCCAACCTCTACGACCCGTACATCACGACGGAGGCCAAGGGCGCGAACCTCAAGCGCGCCGAGGCCCGCTGGAAGTGGACGCTGGACCGTGAGGTCGAGGTCAAGCGGATGAACAAGGCGGACCGGGACCAGATCAAGGAATTCCCGATGCCCAGGAAGCCCAAGAAGGCCATGGACCTCCGTGGCCAGAAGGGCTACCTCGTCGACCTCGCCAACAACTACATCACGGCGAACACCAAGATCACGGACTCCCAGCTGAAGATGGGCGGGTACGAGATCCACACGACCTTCGACGAGAAGAAGGTCAACGAACTCGCGGAATCCGTGGACAAGGTCACCAAGGAGCACATCAAGCCCGACCAGCGCGATGTGGACAAGCACGTCCAGTTCGGCGGCGCCTCGGTCGACCCCAAGACCGGCAAGATCGTCGCCATCTACGGCGGCAAGGACGCGACCCAGCACTATACGAACAACGCCGACTACACCGGTGTCCAGGTCGGATCGACCTTCAAGCCGTTCGTGCTGGCGGCGGCCATGACCGACGGCGTACGGGACCCGCACAATCCCGAACGGCGCACGCGGGTCTCACCGAACAGCATCTACAACGGCGACAACAAGCTGAAGCTGCTCAACTACGACGGGACCGTCTGGCACGACAAGGACGGCAAGGAGTGGCACCAGGCGAACGACGGCAACGAGAACCGCGGGAAGATCACTCTTCGTACGGCCATGCAGTTCTCGGTGAACACACCGTTCATCCAGCTCGGCATGGACGTGGGGCGCGACAAGGTGAAGGAAGCGTCCATCGCCGCGGGGCTGCGTGACGACCAGAGCATGGCGAAGACCACCCCGACCTTCTCGCTGGGCACCTCGGCGCCCAGCGCGATCCGGCTGGCCGGCGCGTACGCCACCTTCGCCGCCAGCGGCCAGCAGAACGACCCGTACTCGGTCGAGAGCGTCGAGAAGGACGGCAAGACCGAGTACGAGCACACCGCGAAGCCCAAGACGGGCTTCAGCGCGGCGGTCGCGGACAACGTCACGGACGTCCTGAAGACCGTGGTGGAGAAGGGCACCGGTACGGCGGCGAAGCTGCCCGACGGCCGTGAGGCGGCCGGCAAGACCGGTACCACCGACGACAACAAGTCGGCGTGGTTCGCCGGGTACACGAAGCAGCTGGCCACCACGATCGGCATGTGGCGGGTGGACGACCAGGCCAAGCAGCAGCAGTTCCTGAAGATGTACGGCGTGGGCGGCGAGGAGAAGATTCACGGTGCCTCGTTCCCGGCCCGCATCTGGGCGGAGTACATGACACAGGCGATGAAGGGCCAGAAGCTCGAACGCTTCCCGGATCCCGCGCCGATCGGTCAGACGGTCTACGGCGACGGCATGAGCCCGTCCCCGAAGCCCACCCCGTCCGCTCCGGCGCCGAACTCCCCGAAGCCCACCCCGTCCAAGACGGTGAAGCCCAGCGAGCCCGCGAGCCCCACTCCGACCCAGACCTGTGCGGACTGGGACATCGAATGCCGGCACAACGGCGGTACGTCCAACGGTGGCCAGACCGGTGGCAGGCCGGGAGGTGGGGACACCGGCGGCACGACCCCGACGCCCGGACCGAACACGGGAGGGACCGGAGGCGGTGACGACGGTGGCTTCATCGGAGGCCCGGCCGGCGGCGCGTCGGGAGGACGACGCGACTGACCGCTGACTGTTTCACGTGAAACGTGGCAGACGAAGCCCCCGACCCGGTGAATCCGGGCCGGGGGCTTCTCCGTGTTCGGCCCGGGACCGTACGGCAGGATGGGCGCATGACGAGCGTGCGACAGGACGAGCCCGTACGGCCGACCAGGCGGGACGAGGTGGCGGCTGCCGGAAGCGAACTGATCGGCGGTCCTGCCGGACGGCGCGCCTTCTTCCGCACGGGCTGGTGGAACCCGGTACGCATCGTCGCGCTGGTCGCCATCGGGATGTTCGCGCTCGGCATGGTGCAGAAGCTGCCCTGCTACAACAGCGGCTGGTTCTTCGGCGCCACCAGCCAGTACACCCATGCCTGCTACTCCGACATCCCGCACCTGTACGCGGGGCGCGGTTTCGCCGACGGGCTGATCCCGTACTTCGACAAACTGCCCGGCGACATGGAGTACCTCGAATACCCGGTGCTGACCGGCTTGTTCATGGAGGTCGCCTCCTGGGTGACGCCGACCGGGGGCTCGATCCAGCAACGTGAGCAGATCTACTGGCTGGTCAACGCGGGCATGCTGATGGCGTGCGCGGCGGTCCTCGCCGTCTGCGTGGCGCGTACCCACCGCCGCCGTCCGTGGGACGGCCTCCTGGTCGCTCTCGCCCCCGCCCTCGCGCTCACCGCCACCATCAACTGGGACCTGCTGGCCGTCGCCCTGACCGCTGTAGGGATGCTGATGTGGTCGCGCAGCCGGGCCTTCGCGACGGGCGTGTTCATCGGACTGGCGACCGCCGCGAAGCTGTATCCGGTGCTGCTGCTCGGGCCGCTGCTCATCCTGTGCTGGCGGTCCGGGCAGTGGCGCGCCTACGGCAAGGCCGTGACCGGGGCCGCTGCCGCGTGGCTGGTGGTCAACGTGCCGGTGATGATCACGCATGACGCGTCCGGATTCCACATCAGGGAGGGCTGGGCGAAGTTCTACACCTTCAGCCAGGAGCGGCCCATCGACTTCGGCTCCATCTGGCTGCTGATCTCCCAGCGCACGGGCAATCCGCTGGAGGACGCGAACACCTACGCCACCCTGCTCATGATCCTCGGCTGCGGCGCCCTGGCCCTACTGGCCTTCTACGCGCCGCGCCGGCCACGGTTCGCGCAGCTCGCCTTCCTGGTCGTCGCGCTCTTCATCCTCACCAACAAGGTCTACTCGCCGCAGTACGTGCTGTGGCTGGTCCCGCTCGCCGCACTGGCACGGCCACGCTGGCGCGACTTCCTGATCTGGCAGGCGTGCGAGGTCATGTACTTCCTCGGCATCTGGATGTACCTCGCCTATACCGGCAACGGTGACAAGCACCAGGGGCTGCCGCTGGAGGGATACCAACTGGCCATGCTTCTGCACCTGTTGGGGACGCTGTACCTGTGTGCCGTGGTGGTGCGTGATGTGCTGCTGCCGGAGCGGGACGTCGTACGACGGGACGGTGAGGACGACCCGTCGGGCGGAGTGCTGGATCACGCGCCGGATGTCTTTGTGCTGGGCCGAGCGCACCAGCTGTCGCGGCATGCCGTGAAGTTCGAAGGGGCGGCGCAGGTGCGCTGGGGCGTGGCCGGAGACTCCGTCCACCGGTAGCCGCGCGCACGGAACGGGCCCGGTACGGCAGAGCAGGTCTGCGGTACCGGGCCCGATGCTTTCGTGGAGGGCGGCTCAGCGGTCCACGAGGCGGTCGTACTGCGTCGTGGTGTGCCGCAGATGCGCCACCAGTTCCTCACCCACCCGCGGCTCGGGGGCGTCCCCCGGCACGAAGAGGATGGAGACCTGCATGTGCGGAGGCTCCGCGAACCACCGCTGCTTGCCCGCCCACACGTACGGCGAGAGGTTGCGGTTGACGGTCGCCAGGCCCGCGCGGGCCACACCCTTGGCGCGCGGCATCACACCGTGCAGTGCCTTGGGCGACTCCAGGCCCACGCCATGCGACGTACCGCCGGCCACCACGACCAGGTAGCCGTCCGACGCGGCCTTCTGCTGGCGGTAGCCGAAGCGGTCGCCCTTGCCGACCCGGGTGACGTCCAGGACCGAGCCGCGGTACTCGGTCGCGTCGTGGTCACCGAGCCACAGGCGCGTGCCGATCCGCGCGCGGAACCGCGTCTGCGGGAACTGCTGCTGGAGACGGGCCAGCTCATCGGCCTTGAGGTGGCTGACGAACATGGTGTGCAGCGGCAGACGGTTGGCCCGCAGCCGGTCCATCCAGCCGATGACCTCCTCCACCGCGTCGGAGCCGTCGGTACGGTCCAGCGGCAGGTGCATGGCGAAGCCCTCCAGCCGTACGTCCTCTATGGCAGCGGCCAGCTTCGGCAGGTCCTCCGGCAGGACGCCGTGGCGCTTCATGCTGCTCATGACCTCGATGACGACCCGGGCGCCCACCAGGCCGCCCACGCCCTCGACCGAGGAGACCGAACGGATGGCACGGTCCGGCAGCGGAACCGGTTCCTCACCGTGCCGGAAGGGCGTCAGCACGAGCAGGTCACCGCTGAAGAAGTCCTTCATGCGGGCCGCCTCGTAGGTCGTCCCGACGGCGAGGAGGTCGGTACCGAGGAGGGCCGCCTCCTCGGCGAGGCGCTCGTGCCCGAAGCCGTAGCCGTTGCCTTTGCAGACCGGGACGAGCCCCGGGAACTGCTGCAGAACGCTCTGCTGGTGTGCCCGCCAGCGCGCGGTGTCGACGTAGAGGGTGAGCGCCATGGCCGGGCCCGGAACCTTTCTCGTAGCTGCGTTGCGATCGAAACAGACGGGTGGGGCGGTCAGCGGCGCGACATGTAGATGTCGAGCGCCTTGTGCAGGAGCTTGTTGAGCGGGAAGTCCCACTCGCCGAGGTACTCGGCTGCCTGCCCGCCCGTGCCCACCTTGAACTGGATGAGGCCGAAGAGGTGGTCGTTCTCGTCGAGCGAGTCGCTGATGCCGCGCAGGTCGTAGACGGTGGCGCCCAGCGCGTAGGCGTCGCGCAGCATCCGCCACTGCATGGCGTTGGAGGGCCGGACCTCACGGCCGATGTTGTCCGAGGCGCCGTAGGAGTACCAGACGTGGCCGCCGACGACCAGCATCGTCGCGGCGGAGAGGTTCACGCCGTTGTGCCGGGCGAAGTACAGCCGCATGCGGTTGGGGTCCTCGGTGTTGAGGGCCGTCCACATGCGCTGGAAGTAGCCGAGCGGCCGCGGCCGGAAGCGGTCGCGCTCCGCGGTGATCTCGTACAGCCGCTGCCACTCGGGCAGGTCCTCGTAGCGGCCCTGGACGACCTCGACGCCGGCCTTCTCGGCCTTCTTGATGTTGCGGCGCCACAGCTGGTTGAAGCCCTTGTGGACGTCTTCCAGCGAGCGGTTCTCCAGCGGCACCTGGAAGACGTAGCGCGGCTGTACGTCACCGAAGCCGGCCCCGCCGTCCTCGCCCTGCTGCCAGCCCATCCGGCGCAGCTTGTCGGACACCTCGAAGGCCCGCGGCTCGATGTGGGTGGCCTCGATGTCCCGCAGCCGCTTGACGTCCGGGTCCTGGATCCCGGCCTTGATCGCGGTGGCGTCCCAGCGCCGGATGATCACCGGCGGGCCCATCTTCACCGAGAAGGCGCCCTGCTGCTTCAGATGCGCCAGCATCGGCTTCAGCCAGTCCTCCAGGTTCGGGGAGAACCAGTTGATCACCGGGCCCTCGGGCAGGTAGGCGAGGTACCGCTTGATCTTCGGCAGCTGGCGGTAGAGGACCAGACCCGCGCCGACCAGCTGTCCGCTCTTGTCGAACCAGCCCAGGTTCTCCGAGCGCCATTCGGACTTCACATCGGCCCAGGCCGGCACCTGCATGTGGCTCGCCGAGGGCAGACTCTGGATGTACGCCAGATGCTGCTCTCGGCTGATGGTCCTCAGGGTCAGGCTCATGCGGGGCGCTCCTCGGCAGGTTTGTCCCCAGGGTCGGGGCTCCGGCTCTCGCGCCGAAGCCTACTGCGACAGGGGAGCGCCCCGTTTGGGTGAAGGGGGGTGTAGCCCCGTGTGCCCGCCTGGGCCCGGCTAGCCGAGGACCCCGCCGAAGAGGCCGCCGTGTGCCATACCGAGGAGGAAACCGACCGCCGCGGCACCGAGCCCGATGATCAGCAGGAAGCGCTCGCCGGTCGTCGCGGAGATGAACTGCCCCCACGCCCCGGTGCCGATGCCGATCAGTCCCGTCCAGGAACTCAGCAGGTGAAGCTGGTGGAAGTGGGCGGTGAAGAAGGCGGTCAAACCGAAGACCAGCGTCACGGCGACCAAGGTGTTCTCGACCGGATGGGCCTTGCCGTCGCTGTTCAGTAGAGAGAGGAGGCCGTGCTGCGGCCGGACTGCCTGTGCCATGCGACACCTCCGATGACAGGGCGGCGAACTGTAACGCCGCTCACACCCGTTGTGTTCCAGATTGGGGGGATCAGCCTCCGGATTTCAACCGGAGGCGCGCCGGCGGGTACTCTGTACAGTCTGCGCCCACGTCTGCCCAGGTCTCCTGGTCGGGCCGGGTGCGGAACGCATCATGACCCTCCTGCCACGGAACGACCGTGGCCGCTGAGTCCAAAGGAGGTGGGTTCAACATGCGTCACTACGAGGTGATGGTCATCCTCGACCCCGATCTCGAGGAGCGCGCTGTCTCCCCGCTGATCGAGAACTTCCTCTCCGTCGTCCGCGAGGGCAACGGAAAGGTCGAGAAGGTCGACACCTGGGGCCGTCGTCGTCTCTCGTACGAGATCAACAAGAAGCCCGAGGGCATCTACTCGGTCATCGACCTGCAGGCCGAGCCTGCGGTCGTCAAGGAACTCGACCGTCAGATGAACCTGAACGAGTCGGTCCTCCGGACCAAGGTCCTCCGTCCCGAGACCCACTGAACGCATCAGCGTCAGCGGTGACCGGGTTCGAGTAGCCACACCAGCAGCCAGCAGCACACCCGCCGAGAGGTTCCCCTAATGGCAGGCGAGACCGTCATCACGGTCGTCGGCAATCTTGTCGACGACCCCGAGCTGCGCTTCACCCCGTCGGGTGCGGCGGTTGCGAAGTTCCGCGTCGCAAGCACCCCCCGCACCTTCGACCGCCAGACCAACGAGTGGAAGGACGGCGAGAGCCTGTTCCTGACCTGCTCGGTGTGGCGTCAGGCGGCGGAGAACGTCGCCGAGTCCCTCACGCGGGGCACCCGCGTGATCGTGCAGGGCCGCCTGAAGCAGCGGTCGTACGAGGACCGCGAGGGCGTCAAGCGCACGGTCTACGAGCTCGACGTCGACGAGGTCGGCGCCAGCTTGCGCAATGCCACGGCCAAGGTCACCAAGACCTCGGGCCGCGGTGGCCAGGGCGGCGGCTTCGGCGGCGGTCCGCAGGGCGGTGGCCAGGGTGGCGGCGGCTGGGGCGGCGGCCCCGGCGGCGGCCAGGGCGGCGGCGCTCCCGCCGACGACCCGTGGGCGACCGGTGCCCCTGCCGGCGGCGGCCAGCAGGGTGGCGGCGGCGGTGGCTGGGGCGGTGGCTCCGGCGGCGGCTACTCGGACGAGCCGCCCTTCTAGGTCCGACGACCGGCTCGTACGCACGCTGTTTCACGTGAAACAGCGTGAAACGGCCGGGGGCCTGAGGGCGACAGCACAAACTTCTTGAACTCACTGGAGAGAGACAATGGCGAAGCCGCCTGCTCGCAAGCCTAAGAAGAAGGTTTGCGTGTTCTGCAAGGAGAAGATCTCCTACGTCGACTACAAGGACACGAACCTGCTGCGGAAGTTCATCTCCGACCGCGGCAAGATCCGTGCCCGCCGGGTGACCGGCAACTGCACCCAGCACCAGCGTGACGTCGCCACGGCCGTGAAGAACAGCCGTGAGATGGCGCTGCTGCCCTACACCTCCACTGCGCGATAAGGGAAGGGTGACCGACACATGAAGATCATCCTCACCCACGAGGTCTCCGGCCTCGGCACCGCTGGTGACGTCGTCGACGTCCGTGACGGGTACGCCCGTAACTACCTGGTCCCGCGTGGTTTCGCGATCCGCTGGACCAAGGGTGGCGAGAAGGACGTCGCGCAGATCCGTCGCGGTCGCAAGATCCGCGAGATCGCCACGATCGAGCAGGCCAACGAGGTCAAGGGCCAGCTCGAGGGCGTCAAGGTGAAGCTGGCCGTGCGCGCCGGCGACGCCGGCCGCCTGTTCGGCTCCGTCACCCCGGCCGACGTCGCCTCGGCGATCAAGGCCGCCGGTGGCCCCGACGTGGACAAGCGCCGCGTCGAGCTCGGCTCGCCGATCAAGACCCTGGGCTCGCACCAGGTGTCCGTGCGTCTGCACGCCGACGTCGTCGCGAAGCTGGGCGTCGAGGTCGTCGCCGCCTGATCGCAGCGGTCGTAGCACCACGCCGAAAGGGCCGCACTCCGGAAACGGGGTGCGGCCCTTTCGTGTGCCCGTCAGCCCTCGGCCTCGTCCTGGGCCCGCTTGTAGAGGTCGGCGACCTCGTCACCGAAGTACGCGGCGTAGGAGACGTCGTCCTCATCGCCGCCGCCTTCGTGGCCGCCCAGCACGCCGATCACCGTGCCCGTGTGGCTCTTGGGGTCGTAGTCGGCGAGCCAGGGGCTGCCGCTCGTGCCGCCCGCGAAGTCGGTGCACTGGACCCGCATCTGCGTGTCGCTGAACTTCGTCGTGCGGTTGTGGCACGAGATGGGGGTCTCGCTGCTGGTGGGGTAGCCGGTGATCTTCACATCGTTGTCGAAGCCGGGATCGATGCCGAGGGTGTTGCCGCCCAGTACGTCCTGGATCTGCTTGCCGTCCTTGCTGTCGAGGACGAGGAAGGCGACGTCCATGTCCTCGTCCTGGGACTTGGCCCAGCGGTCGTCGACGACGACCTTCCTGACCTTCCACAGGCCGGTCGGTTCCTTGCCGTCGCGGTAGTCGGGCGCGAAGACCAGGTCCTCCACGGGCCGGCCGGTCTCGGAGTCGAAGGCACAGTGCGCCGCGGTGATCAGCATGTTCCGGCCGGGGCTCTGGACGACGCTGGCGGTGCAGAAGTGATCGCCGGTGTCGTCCTTCTCGAAGATCGCGCCTACCCGGGCGTTCTGTTCGGTGCTGCGCGGGGTGTACGCGCTGCCGTCGTCGGCGGGCGCCGTGGCGGACGGATCCTGGTCCTGGGGGTCGTGGTCGGCCTCCCCCGATTTGCCGAATCCGCTCCTGAGGGTGCCGCTGCCGCGGCTGCTGGTGTCGGCTTCCTGCGAGGCGTAGCCCACTATGACGCCTGCCCCGATGACGGTCAGCGTCAGGGGCAGGACGATTTTCCTGGCAAGCGGGCGCACACCGTCATTATCGGCACGGCCGGTTTACTTGGGGTGTCTTCAACGCGAGGCTCCGGTCACAATCCACCGGCCCGACCGGGTACGTGTCCACAATGTCAGCATCCGCACGGTCATCATGAGGGCCATGGCCCACCACAGGGCGGTCAGACCGCCACCGGCGACGGGCACCAGCAGCGCGGCCGGGGCGAAGAGCGCCAGTGTCACCAGCATCGCCCACGCCAGATACGGGCCGTCGCCGGCGCCCATGAGCACGCCGTCGAGAACGAAGACGATGCCGGAGACCGGTTGGGTGAGGGCGACGACCAGGAGCGTGGGCAGCAGCACGTCCTTCACGGCCGGGTCGGTGGTGAACAGCGGCATGAACAGGGGGCGGGTGAGCACCACGAGCAGGCCGAGCACCACGCCGGAGGCGATGCCCCACTGCACCATCCGGCGGCAGGCTGCCTTGGCTCCCGCCACATCGTCGGCGCCCAGGTAGCGGCCGATGATCGCCTGGCCGGCGATGGCGATGGCGTCCAGGGCGAAGGCCAGCAGCTGCCAGAGGGTGATGACGATCTGGTGGGCGGCCACCTCGGCGTCACCGAGGCGGGCGGCGACGGCGGTCGCGATCATCAGGACGGCGCGCAGCGAGAGCGTACGCACCAGGAGCGGCACCCCGGCCTGGGCACAGGCGCGGATCCCGGCGGCGTCCGGCCGGAGCGAGGCGCCGTGCCGGCGCGCACCTCGTACGACGACGAACAGGTAGACGGCGGCCATGCCGCACTGGGCGATGACGGTTCCCCAGGCGGAGCCGGCGATGCCGAGCCCGGCACCGTAGACCAGCCCGACGTTCAGGGCGGCGTTGACGGAGAACCCGCCGACGGCGACGTACAGCGGGGTCCTGGTGTCCTGGAGGCCGCGCAGGACACCGGTGGCCGCCAGCACCATGAGCATCGCCGGGATGCCGAGGGCGCTGATGCGCAGGTAGGTGATGGCGTACGGAGCGGCGGTGGCGGAGGCGCCGAAGACGTCGACGAGCCAGGGCGCGGTGGGCAGGACCACGGCCAGGACGGCCGCACCCAGCAGGAGCGCGAGCCAGATGCCGTCCACGCCCTGCCGGATGGCGGCGGAGCGGTCACCGGCGCCGACCCGCCGGGCGACGGCGGCGGTGGTGGCGTACGCGAGGAAGACGAAGACGGAGACCGCGGTGGTCAGCAGCGGGGCGGCGACGCCGAGCCCGGCGAGTTGCCGGGTGCCGAGGTGGCCGATGACGGCACTGTCGACCATGACGAAGAGGGGCTCCGCGACGAGCGCGCCGAAGGCGGGCAGGGCGAGCGAGATGATCTCGCGGTCGTGGCGGCGGTCGGTGCGCCGCGGCGTCGCGGGGGCCTGTGTCATGCTGCCAATCTAATCTTCCACAGGTAAGCGTCACAACTGTATTGCGATCCTTACTGTGCGCCGGGCGGAGCGTTCTGCTCCGTGGCGTTCGGGTCGATCATGAACAGGTTCTCCAAGTTTTTCTCCCCCACAGCCTATGGATGACAAAGGCGCAGGTCAGAGCGGCTGTGGCCAACTGATTGTGTGTTTGTCCACAGCGGTGTCCCCCGTGCCGTGCACAGGATCGGCGTACTTCTCCACAGGATCGGGTCCATCGTCCACATGGCCTGTGGATAACCAGATTGGCGGACGGTGTCGCCGGGCCTACCGTAGTCCGGCGCCTGGCCCCTGTTCCGGTCCGAGAACCCGTCCGAACTCGACGCGCCGTAACCGGAGCTGGGCCTCTCGTTTTGTCAGAGCTGTGCCGTAAGAAAGAAGAGCACAGCAAGGTCCGCGCTGCGGACGGGAGGAGGTGTCGGGGTGAGCATGCCCGAGCCCGTGGAGGACCCCTGGGCGGACACCGGCCCCAGCGACCGGCTGCCCGCCGCACGCTCCCGTCGAGGCGAGGGCAAGGGCGGCCGTGGCCGTGACGACCGGCGCGAGCGCGGCGACGAGGAGGGCGGCTGGCCCTCCGGCGGCTTCGAGCGCGTACCGCCGCAGGACCTGGACGCCGAGCAGTCCGTGCTCGGCGGCATGCTGCTGTCCAAGGACGCCATCGCCGACGTCGTCGAGGTCCTCAAGGGGCATGACTTCTACCGTCCGGCCCACGAGCTGATCTACCAGGCGATCCTCGACCTGTATGCGAAGGGTGAACCGGCCGACCCCATCACGATCGCGGCCGAGCTGACCAAGCGCGGTGAGATCGGGCGGGTCGGCGGCGCTTCGTACCTGCACACCCTCGTCCAGTCCGTACCGACGGCGGCGAACGCCGAGTACTACGCCGAGATCGTCCACGAACGGGCGGTCCTGCGCCGGCTCGTCGAGGCCGGCACGCGCATCACGCAGATGGGATACGCGGCCGACGGCGATGTGGACGAGATCGTCAACGGCGCCCAGGCGGAGATCTACGCCGTCACCGAGCAGCGCACCAGCGAGGACTACCTGCCGCTCGGCGACATCATGGAGGGCGCGCTCGACGAGATCGAGGCGATCGGCTCCCGCCAGGGCCAGATGACGGGCGTGCCGACCGGCTTCACCGACCTGGACTCCCTGACCAACGGCCTCCATCCCGGCCAGATGATCGTCATCGCGGCGCGTCCCGCGATGGGTAAGTCCACTCTGGCGCTCGACTTCGCCCGAGCGTGTTCGATCAAAAGCAATCTGCCGAGCGTTATCTTCTCGCTCGAAATGGGCCGCAACGAGATCGCGATGCGTCTGCTGTCCGCCGAGGCGCGGGTGGCCCTGCACCATATGCGGTCCGGCTCCATGACGGACGAGGACTGGACCCGGCTGGCCCGCCGTATGCCGGACGTGTCGGCCGCGCCGCTCTACATCGACGACTCGCCGAACCTGTCGATGATGGAGATCCGCGCCAAGTGCCGCCGCCTCAAGCAGCGCAACGACCTCAAACTGGTGGTCATCGACTACCTCCAGCTGATGCAGTCCGGCGGCTCCAAGCGCGCCGAAAGCCGCCAGCAGGAGGTCTCGGACATGTCCCGTAACCTCAAGCTGCTGGCCAAGGAGCTGGAGCTGCCGGTCATCGCGCTCTCGCAGCTCAACCGTGGTCCCGAGCAGCGTACGGACAAGAAGCCGATGGTTTCGGACCTGCGTGAGTCCGGTTCGATCGAGCAGGACGCGGACATGGTCATCCTGCTCCACCGTGAGGATGCCTACGAGAAGGAGTCCCCCCGAGCGGGCGAGGCCGACCTGATCGTGGCCAAGCACCGTAACGGCCCGACGGCGACGATCACGGTGGCGTTCCAGGGTCACTACTCGCGGTTCGTGGACATGGCGCAAACCTGATTCAGGTCCTCGAATTCCGTACCGGCGCAGCACCGTTGGCGCCGGACGGAAGCCGGATGCGTCGTGGTGCCGAGACGCGCAGGGCGCGTCCGTACCTCGTTCGAGGGACGAGGCCGAAGACTTCGTCCCTCACGGCGGTGCCGGTCACCGCCTCTCCCACTTCGCCGTCCTTGTCAGCCGCCCAGCCGTGCCTGGACGGTGAAGAAATTGATCAACTCCTGTGGCGTGGGGTTGTGTGCGACTGCCGCGGCAGCCGCGGCGCTGCGGGGGAACAGTTCCCGCTCGTACTCGGCGAGGGTGGTCTCGATGTCGTCGGGGTGGGCGGCGAGGGCCTTTCCGAGTGCGGCGCCGTCCTCCATGGCCAGGCCGGCGCCTTCGCCGTTGGGCGTCGAGAGGTGGGCGGCGTCGCCGAGCAGGGTCACTCCCGGCACCCGCTCCCAGCGGTGTCCGACCGGCAGGGCGTGGAGGGGGCGCAGGATCGGTGCGGTCCGGCCGGCGGTGATCAGGGCGGTGAGTTCCGGTGCCCAGCCGTCGTACTCCTCCGCGATCCGCGCGGCGGCCGCGGCGGCATCGGTGAAATCGATGGTGGCGAACCAGTCCTGCGGCTTGACCAGGGTGATGTAGGCGTGGAGGGTGCCGCCCTTCTCCCGGTGGGCAACGAGCCAATTCCCGTTCCCGTCCGGGTCGAGCGCGACGAGCGTCCCGCCGCCGACCGCTTTCGCGGTGGCCGGGTGCCGGGAGTCGGCGTCGTGCAGGTAGGTCTCGACGAAGGACCGGCCGACGTATGCGGGCGTGGCGTCGGAGAGCAGTGGCCGGACGCGTGACCACGCGCCGTCCGCGCCGACCAGCAGGCTCGTGGCGACGGTGGCGCCGTCTGCGAAGGTCACCTCGTGGCGCCCCTCGGTGAGGGCGCGGACGCCGGTGACCCGGTGGCCCCATCGGACGGTGCCGTCGGGGAGCGCGTCCAGCAGCATCTGCCGCAGCTCGCCGCGCTGGACCTCGGGGCTGGTGCCCGTTCCGTCGTCGGCCTCGTCGAACAGGACGGTTCCGTTCCGGTCGAGGAGCCGTATCGCTTGGCGGCCCTCCAGGATGAGGCCGCGGAACTCGTCCATCAGGCCGGCCGTCTGGAGGGCGGGTTGGCCGTTGCGGTCATGGATGTCGAGCATCCCGCCCTGCGAGCGCGACGTCGGGGAGGAATCCGCCTCGTAGACCGTGACCGGAATGCCGTGGAGGTGCAGGACACGGGCCAGGACGAGGCCGCCGAGTCCGGCGCCGATGATCGTGACAGGAGTGTGCATGGGGCTCCTTGGGGGTGGTACGCCTGCCAGGTGGGCCGGCAGACGTGCTGGAAGGAAGGCAGCTTGCCGGGCCGTGGGGCTGGGTGGGATACGGCTCAGACGACGATGACCCGGCGCCCGCGCGAGTGACCGGCCCGGCTGTCGATGTGTGCTGCCGCGGCCTCGGCGAGCGGGTACGACTTCTCGACCGGGATGTGGAGCTTCCCCCGAGAGATGAGGTCGACGGCCTCGGCGAGGGCCTGCGGCACGTCCCCGGTCACGCCGGAGAACCGGACACCGAGCTCCGGCGCGCCGAGATCGGCGATGGAGACCACCTTCTGCGGATCCCCGGTCAGTTCGATCAGTTCGCGGATGACGCCCGAGCCGGCCAGGTCGAGCGCCGCGTCGACCCGGCCGAGTGCCCGCACCCGCTCGACCCAGCCCTCGCCGTACGTCGTGGCGAGGGCGCCCAGGCACCGCAGGTAGTCCTGGTTCGCGGCCCCGGCGGTGCCGATCACCTTGATGCCGCGGTCGCGGGCGATCTGCAGCACCGCCGATCCGACTCCCCCGGACGCGCCGCTGGCCAGCAGCGTCTGCCCTGACTGCACACCGACCTGGCGGATGATGCGCAGCGCGGTCTCCACGACGGAGGGGTATCCGGCCGCCTCTTCGAAGGTCAGGTTCCCGGGCATACGGGCCCAGGCCGACAGCACGGCGAACTCGGCGTAGGTACTCGATCCCCGCCCGAGCACGTGGTCGCCGGCCGCGATCCCTTCGACTCCCTCGCCGACCTCGTCCACCACCCCGGCGGCGTCCTGCCCGACTCCGGCGGGCAACGCGATCGGGTGGGCCTCCTGGAACTGGCCTTCACGGATCCGCCAGTCGACGGGGTTCACGCCCGCCACCCGCACGGCGATACGTATCTGCCCAGGTCCCGCGTGGGGCTCCTCGGCGTCTTCGAGGCGGAGAACATCGGGGCCGCCGAACTCGGCGAAGCTCACTCTCTTCATGCGGCCGACCGTAGCACTAACGGTTAGCTTTTTGGAACGGTTATTGATTTGGATTTGGTAGTGTCAGCGGCATGACCGTGCCGACCGGGCGCCGCGAGCGCAAGAAGGCCGCGACCCGTCAGAAGATCGCCGACACCGCTCTGCGGCTCTTCCTGGAACGCGGGTACGACGCGGTGGGCATCCGTGACGTGGCCGCCGAGGCCGACGTGGCCGTCACCACGCTCTTCTCCCACTTCGCCTCGAAAGAGGCCCTGGTGTTCGAGCAGGACGACAACTTCGAACAACGCCTGACGCAGGCGGTCACCGACCGGGCGCCGCACGAACCGCTCATCCCCGCACTGCGCCGCGAGATCCTGGCCATGGTCCGGCACTGCACGGCGGACGGCTCCGCACCGATCTACCGCATGATCGACGAGTCGCGGGCCCTGCGGGAGTACGAGGAGTCGATGCGGCTGCGCCACGCGGAGTCGCTGGCCTCGGCCATCGCCGCCGATCCCGGCCTGCCGCAGACCACGACGGCCTGTCGGACGATCGCGAGATTCGTGATCGATGCCTATGCGCTGGCCCGCGAGGCTGCCGACCCGCAGGCCGCCGTGGACGAGATCTTCCGGATGATCGAGGCGGCCTGGGCAGCCGTCTGACCTGCTGCGAGCGGTCGTCAGGGGCGCGGTTGGCCGTGGCCGGGGGCGGGTGAAAGGCGACGCCGACTGCTCGCGATGATGAACCGCTCGAACTCGCTGGGGGCCTGCGGTGCGATGGCGATCACTCTGTGAACATCACCCGCAAGTCAAACGGGCGGCCTTCCGCACGCGTCGCGCGAAGACCTCTTCGCGACGGTCTGCCATCTGCCGGAGTGCTTCCTTGCGGTCCCGCTTGGACAGCCGGTCGAGATACGTGTGGCCGAGAAGGTGGTCGGTCTCATGCTGCAGGCACCGCGCGAAGTAACCCGTGCCCTCGATGACGAGGGGGCTGCCGTCCTTGTCGAGACCGCGGACGACGGCACGGTCCGTACGGGGGACCGTCATGGTGGCACCCGGCACGGACAGGCAGCCCTCGTATGCGTCGACGAGCCGACGGGTTCCGGGGTCGAGTACGTCCAGGACCGGGTTGATGATGTGGCCGACGTGCCGGATCCCGTCGTCGTCCGGGCAGTCGTACACGAACAGCCGCAAATCGATGCCGACCTGATTGGCGGCCAGGCCGGCGCCGTCGGCCACATGCATCGTCAGGAACATGTCGTCGATGAGCGTGGACAACTCGGCGGAGCCGAAGTAGGTCACTTCCTGGCACGGACGGCTCAGCACGTCCTCACCGACCTCCGTGATCCGGCGCACCGCGCCCCGCTCCGCCTCCGGGGGCAGAGCGGGATAGGCGTCGACGGGCCGGCCCTGCACACGGACCCGCCGGTCAGCGGTACGGGTGATCTCGTGACGAACAGACATCGCTGTCTCCCCTTCTGCGCACGTCACAGGTGCCGCGGCCGTCACCGTGGCTGATGTCTCCGGGCAAGGAGTGCTTGCGCCCCGCTTTGCAAAGTAGCAGAGTTTGCAAAGTGACTGAGGATGATCTCACCGCCCGCCCTGACCGCACGCGGCATGCCGGCGCCGCACTGCCCGAGCACGAGGTTCGTACGGCCCTGCTGGACCTGCTGGCGGAAGTCGGCACCGTAACGGCGACCGAAGCCGCCGCACGGCTGGGCTACAGCTCCGGGCTCTGCTCGTTTCACCTTCGGCAACTCGCACGCCACGGCCTCATCGAGGAAGCCCCGCACCGCGGGGGCCGGGCTCGCCCGTGGCGCCTGACGCGGCGCGGCTCCGCCCCCGGTACGTCCGAGGAGGAAGCGTTCGGGAACCTGGCTCGCGGCCTGGAGGACGAGAGCTGGCAGCGTTGGCTCACCCAACGCGACCAAGCACCGGCCGAATGGCGCCATGACGAAGCCTTCAGCGCCGTCGCCTACCTGACGCCCGAAGAGATGCGCCGGGTCGCCGATGCCGTCCGTCGGGCACTCGCCCCGTATCAGGACCGCGAGCAGCGTCCGCTGGCCCGGCCGGATGGTGCCCGGCCGGTGGCGCTCATCACCCGGTTGTTTCCGTTGCTTTCGGAGGGGACGGGTGAGGGGGAGGCGGAGTGAGGGGTATCCGTACGTGACGCAGGCGGATTGCCGTCCGCGGGCGCCCTGCCGGCCGCATGCGGCTTGCCGTCCGTGGGCGCCGTCGCCTGTCGCGCCGTTGTCTCTTCGATGGTCTCGCGCAGTGCTTGACGGGCAGCAGCGAGGTCCGCAAATTGGCGGTCGAGAGCACGTAGTTGGTTCCGGAGGGCGTCGAGCACCCCGGGACAGGGGTGTACGGCGGCGGTGCCGGTCGTGCAGGGCAGTACCTGACGGATGATGCGGGTGGGGAGACCGGCGGCGAGGAGCGCGCGGACGCGTTGTACGACGGCGACGTCGGACTCGGCGTAGTCCCGGTAGCCATTGGCCAGGCGCTCGGGGTGCAGCAGACCCGCCCGCTCGTAGTAGCGCAGCAGCCGCTCGCTGGTCCCGGACCGCTCGGCCAACTCCCCGATCCGCACGGCCCCGTCCCCCTCGCTTGACCTTCCAACCGTGTCAGGGATCAACACTGACTGCGCCTGCCCGCATTCCGCGGGCGGCTCGTACCACCGGAAGGCACATGCGTGATCATCGACGGCCACAGCCATGTCCACGACCCGCTCGACATCCATCTGTCCGCCTTGGACGACGCGGGGGTGGACCGTACGGTCCTCTTCCCCACCCGTCCGCATCCCGAACGAGCGACGGATCTCGTGTCCCTCCGCCATGAGATGAGCGTGCTGGACCGGGCGTTGGCCGGGGGATCTGCCGGCGGGTCGGAGGCGGCCGGAGACGACGGATACGCCAAGGCGTGGCAGGAACTGGACGCGGCACTGGCTGCTCATCCGACGCGCTTCCTGGGCTTCGGGTCCGTTCCTTTGAGTCGTACTGCTGACGAGACCGCGGCCTGGGTGGAGCGAGAGGTGATGGGCCGAGGGCTGTACGGCATCGGTGAGCTCACCCCGCCGCCGGACCAGGCGGCGCTGGTGGAACCGGTGCTTCGAGCGGCGGCCGACCACGACGGGCTTCCGGTGGTTGTGCACGGGTACGCCCCCACGAGTGCGGTGGACCTGCACACCCTGGCCGGCCTGGCCGCCCGCTACCCGAAGGTGCCGTTGGTGATCAGCCAGCTGGGCGGGGCCAACTGGATGCGGGCGATCGAACTCGCCCAGGCCACGCCCAACATCTACCTGGAGCTCTCCACAGCCCACCTGATCTTCGCGGTCCGCCTCGCGATCCGCGAACTGCCCACCCGTACGCTCTTCGGCTCGGATGCTCCCTACGGTGACCCGGTCGTCGCCCGAACGACGGTGGAACGGGTCACGCTGCCCGGGGAGGTCCGCGAGCGGGTGCTGGGTGGGAACCTGGTCGAGTTGCTGGGGCTGCCGTGATCGGTGGGCGGCCACCCCACCGCGATGGTCGACCGACGTACCGCCCGACTGTCAGTGGCTCCCGTCAGACTGCGCGGCATGATTCCTTTGACCCTGACCGACATCACCGAAGCGCTGCGCGCGAGTTGGGCCGCCGATACGTGCTCCCCCGACGACCTGGCCCGGGGCGGCTGGACCAGCGACAACCCGGCCAAGGGACAGTGCGACATCACCGCGCTCGTCGTGCACGACTTCTTCGGCGGTGAACTCATGGTCGGCGAGGTGCACCTCGACGGGGAACAGCATGGTCACCACTGGTGGAACCGGTTCCCCAACGGCATCGAGGTCGACCTCACCCGGGAGCAGTTCCGGCTTGGGCAGGTGGTGACCGAGGGCCGTGCCGTGCAACGTCCCGCAGGCCGGCCGGCTCCGCGCTGGGATGAGTACGAGCTGTTGCGTGACCGGGTCCGGAGCAGGCTCGGCGGGTATCCCGGCAGGTGATCGTGGCGCACTGACCCGCCGGCGGCTTTGACCTTCAGGTTGCTCGAAGCTCGACAATCGCGTGCATGGACGAGAGCGAGGAACTGCTGGGCATCGGGGCGTTCGCGCGGCGGGTGGGACTGACTCCCAGCGCACTGCGGTTCTACGACGACTGCGGTGTCCTGCGGCCCGTCAGGGTCGATCCGGCGAGCGGGTACCGGTTTTACGGGGTCGAGCAGGGCGGCCGGGGTGTGCTTCTGCGCCGGCTGCGTGAGGCGGGGCTGCCGCTGGGGGACGTCAGGGTCGTACTCGACGGTGATGAGGCCGAAGCCCGTACCATGCTCCGCGCACACCTGGAGCGGACGCGACGGACGGCGGACACCGCGCGGGCGCTGGTGGAAGGGCTGCTCCGTGATCTTCCGATGGAAGCACCGGAGCAGCCCCTGGGGCGGGCCGTCATCGGGGGCGCGGAACTGGCCAGTGCGGTACGGCAGGTGGGCCCCGCGGTGGCGGCGCCGTGACGTGTGCGGAGTTCCCGTCCTCGGGTGTGTGCTGATCGAAGTCGGCGACGAGGAACTTCGGCTGGTCGCCACCGATCGGTATCGGCTCGCGGTCCGAGTGCTCCGGACCAGGAGGGTGGACGGGGGCCCGAGCCGGGTGCTCGTCGATGCCGCGGAGCTGGCGGACATGGCGACCTGGGCACTGCGGCAGCAGTACGTCGATGTCGAGGTGTACGGCGATGGCGGGTGCCTGGTCGGGGAGGGCGGGGAGCGGCGCGCGTTCGTGGGGAGGACGGCGGAGTACCCCGACTACCGGCTGGTGCTGGACGGTCCGGACGACGTACGGCACCGGGTCATCGTGGACCGGGCGGTGCTGCGTGCGGCATTCGCCGAGCGGGAGAAGGGCGCTGTGCTCACCACGCGGCCCGGAGCGCAGGAGGCGGCGATCAGCGGGAGCGGCGGCAGCCCGGTCACGGTGAGCGCGGTGTGTACGGGCCCGTCTCTGCGGGTGGCCTTCGACCCGGCGGTGCTCGTACCTGCTCTGGACGCGGGCGTGGGCCCCGACGTGCTGTTGGAGATCGCTTCCGGGACGGACCCGGTTGTCGTGCGCTCCGCTGATCAAGGCAGCTTCACCACCTTGGTGATGCCGGTGCGGGAGTGTGTTTCACGTGAAACGGGCTGAGGGGAGAGCGGCCGTGGACCCGGACAACCATGTGGTGCGGCTGTGCGTACGAGGCATGGGCGCCGAGGCGCGGGGCGAGGAGGACGAGGCGCGGCGGCTGTTTCTGCGGGCCTGGGAGGACGCGTCTGACGACTACGAGGCATGCGTCGCCGCTCACTACGTGGCCCGGCACCAGGCCACGCCGGAGGGCACGCTGCGGTGGAACCAGGAGTGCCTGGACCGAGCCGACCGGGTGGGTGACGAGCGCGTACGCGGCTTCTACGTGTCCCTGTACGTGAACATGGGCGGGGCGCACCGCGAGCTGGGCGAGATCGCTACGGCACACGCGTATTTCGAGCGGGCTGCCGCGCGGGTGCGGGACCTTCCCGAAGGGGAGTACGGGATGTGGAACCGGTTCGCGATCGCGGAGGGGCTGCGGGAGACGGCCGGCCCGTCGGCGGCCGGTGACGCGTCCGGGTGCCAGGAGGAGACGGAACCGGTGAGCGAGTCACCGACGGGTTTGCTGTCCGGCCTGCTGGCCAGGTTGTGCGCACGGAACGAGCTGAAGGCTCTGGGGTTGATCCTTCCCGCGTATCTCGGCGATCTGGGGACCGAGGAGGACCGGGTACGGCTCCGCTCGGCGCTGCACATGGTGCACGCGGCGCGGTGGCTGCCGGCGGATGAAGAAGCCGCTTTGGGGGAGGCCATTGCGGCCTTGGCGGAGAAGGACACGGTTTCGGTGGCTGGGTGAGGCGTGGGGCGCACCGGGGCCCGGCTCAGCATGAGGGCGGGCCCGGGGCGGGAGCCGGTACGGCGGGATCAGACATCGGGTGAGGTCAGTTCGCACCGCGGGTGGGGGCCGCCGGGCCGAGAGGAAGCGCCGACCAACTCGTCGAGGGCCTGTTCGGCGCGGGACAGTTGGTCGCCGACCTGCTCCCGTACGTCCTGGAGCTGGGCGATACAGGCGTCCAGCTCGGCGATCTTGCGGCGGTACACCTGGAGCGAAGCGGGACAGGAATCCCCGGCCGGATGGCCGGCGCGCAGGCACTCCACGAAGGGCCGGGTCTCCTCCAGCTCGAAGCCGAAGCGTTGCAGCATGCGGATCTGCTGGAGAAGCCGCAGGTCGGATTCGTTGTAGGTGCGGTGGCCGTTCGGCGTGCGTTCGGCGTGCAACAGGCCGCGCGCTTCGTAGTACCGCAGGGTTCGGGTGGTTGTCCCGGCCCGCTCGGCGAGTTCTCCGATCCGCATTTCATCCCCCGTCCGGCCCGGCTCGGTGCCGGCCGGGCTCGTCATGCCGAAGACCGTAGTGCTTGGAGGCGCTGTCCACGAGATTGGGTCCCGGCTGTCTCTGCTCGGAATCTCGGGACGGTTCAGGCGGGGCGGGTGATGGGATGGGCTCGTAGTTTGCCCGTGATCGTTGTTGAGCTGTCGAGGAGTGCCATGAGCGCGGAATCGTCCGACGTGGCCCAGGGGCTGGTGTCGTCCGAAGCGGTGAGTGGTTCGGGGATGCGTGGTGCGGAGCAGTTCGGAGCGCTGTTGCCGGAGACGCGGCGGGCGCTGTTCCGGCGCTTGGCCGTCGGCCAGGCGGAGGGGCGCGCGCCGTCGATGACGGGAGCGGTCGTACGGGGCGGGCAGGTGGCGTGGACAGGGGCCCGCGAGAGTTCCGCCTCTGACGGCGTCGGCGGAGTGGACGTTCAGTACCGGATCGGGTCGATCACCAAGACGTTCGTCGCCGTACTGGTGATGCGGCTGCGCGACGAAGGGTTGCTGACGCTGGAAGACCGGCTCCGCGAGCACCTGTCCGGCAGTCCGGACCCCGACGTGACGATCGCCCAACTGCTCTCGCACAGCTCCGGACTGGCGGCGGAAGCGCGAGGACCGTGGTGGGAACGGACGCCCGGCTCGCTGCGGCAGGCGCCCGGTGACCTCTTCGGAGAGAAACCCCGTCGGCTGCCCGCCGGGCGGCGCTTCCACTACTCCAACCCGGCATACGCCCTGCTGGGCTCCCTTGTCGAGCAGAAGCGGGGCGGACAGTCCTGGGGCGAGGTACTGCGCCGTGAGGTGCTGGAGCCACTGGGCATGAGCCGTACGACCCTCCTCCCACAGGCCCCGCACGCCGACGGCTGGGCGGTGCACCCGTGGGCGGACGTACTGCTGCCGGAACCCGCCGAGGACACCGGGCCGATGGGCCCGGCCGGACAGCTGTGGTCCACGGTGGAGGACCTGGGGCGGTGGGCGGCATTCCTGACGCACGGGGACAGCCGGGTGCTCGGCGCCGCGACCCTGGCCGAGATGCGCACGCCGGCCGTACCGCCCGAGGGCATGGAGTGGGACGCCGGCTTCGGGCTCGGTATCCAGCTCGCACGGCGCAACGGCCGCCTGCTGTTCGGCCACTCCGGCTCGATGCCCGGCTTCCTGGCATCCCTGTGGATCGACGCGGCGGAGGACGTCGCCGGTATCGCTCTGGCGAGCTGCACGTCGGGGCCCGCGATCAGCGCCATCGCGGCAGACCTCGCCGGGATCGTCGCGGACCGGGAGCCGCGGATCCCCGAGCCGTGGCGTCCGCTGGCCGGGCCGCTGGACGACGACCTGCTGGACCTCACCGGGCCCTGGTACTGGGGTGCGCACCCGTACGTGCTGCGGCTGCGGGCCGACCGGGGCCTGGAGATCTCGCTGATGTCGGGGCCGGGCGGACGGGCCTCGCGGTTCCGTGCGGAACCCGACGGTACGTGGACCGGGCTCGACGGCTACTTCGCGGGCGAGACGCTGCGCGTCGTCCGGGACGCGGGCGACGGCTCGGTGAGCCACCTGGACCTGGGCACCTTCGTCTTCACCCGGGGCCCGTACGCACCTGCCGGACCGGTACCGGGTGGCGTGGACGCCAAGGGGTGGCGCGGACGCTGACGGCTGTGCCGAGCCCGTCCCCTGGTGAGCTGTGACGCGGCGGGGCGGGCCTGACAGGAGGAGAGGGCGTCTGGGAGGCCGTACGGGCGGTGATCACCGCCCGTACGGCAAGGGCGACCACCCCGGACGTACAGTCGAGCCAGATATCAGGAGCCGCCGCACCGCGGCCCGCTACCGCTGGAAGGCCACCGTGACTGACACGACCGCCGTGAACACGACCTCCGACGCCCCGGACCTGCTCGACCTGCCGCCGCTCACCGCCGGACACTTCGCGCGGATCGAGGACAAGGTCGCGGCGCTGATGCGGACCCGGGCCGATGTGGTGGCCACGCAGGGCGAGGCCCTGCTCCCCCTGGAGGCGTGCATCCGTTCCGCCGTCGGCCCCGGCAGCACCGCGCTCAACATCGTGACCGGCCCGTACGGCGAGACCTTCGGCGGGTGGCTGCGGTCCTGCGGTGCCGAGGTCGTCACGATCAGTGCGCCGTTCACGGGAGCCGTACGCCCGGAGCCGGTGGCCGAGGCGCTGCGCGAGCACCCGGCCATCGACTTCGTGAGCCTGGTGCATGCCGAGGCGGCGACCGGCAACACCAACCCCGTCGCCGAGATCGGCGCCGTAGTACGGGAGCACGGCGCGCTGCTGATGCTGGACGCGGTCGCCTCGGTGGGCGCCGAACCGCTGCTCACCGATGAGTGGGGAGTGGACCTGTGTGTGATCGGCGGGCAGAAGGCCCTGGCCGGCCCGGCCGGTGTGTCCGCCGTATCCGTGAGCGCCCGCGCCTGGGAGCGCATCGCAGCCAATGAGCAGGCGCCCCGCCGCTCCTACCTGTCCCTCCTGGACTGGAAGGAGCGCTGGATCGACGGGGGCCGCACCGCGCTGCCGCACGCGCCGGCACAGCTGGAGATGCTGGCTCTGGAGCAGGCCGTGGACCGGGTCGACGCGGAAGGGCTCGACGCGGTCATCACCCGGCACCGGGCCGCCGCCGCGGCCGTACGGTCCGGTGTACGGGCGCTCGGCGCGCTGTCCCCGTACGTCCTCCGGGACGAGGACGCGGCTCCGGCGGCCACGACGCTGCGCGCACCCTCCGACATGGACGCCCGCGAGATCGTCTCCGCTGCGCTCGACGCGGCGGAGGGCCCGGTCGCAGTGCCCGTGCAGGCCGCCGCGGGCGCCCTCGCCAAGGAAATGATCCGCGTCAACCACTACGGCAGGGCCGCGGAGCGGGGTGTGGTGCTGGCGTCCCTCGCGGCGCTGGCTGCGGGCCTGCGCGTGCTCGGCGTAACGGTGGACGGCGACGGGGCGGCCGCGGCGGCCGGCGCGGCGTGGGACGAGGTCATGGCCGGCTGAGGCTCGGACCGAGGTTCCCGGCGAGCGCTGGGAGCCGGAGCGCGCGAGAGCGCGTCAGGGGTGCTGTTTCACGTGAAACGGCACCCCTTGTTTCTTTGGCGCTTGGCTACGTTTCACGTGAAACAGCGCTGCAGTGACCGCCCAGCCCTCAAAGGGCTTGCGCTGGCGCGGAGTTGGGCGCCATAGGCGGACGGGCGCACGCGAGTAGGCGCACGTCGGCGGGCTGTGCCGCGTCCGCATCACCGAGGCCGTGACGGGCCTCCTCCCTTTGGTCGTGCTCCGGTGGCGGTTCGGCGGGCCCGGGATCAGGCTGAGCGCTGAGCGGCCCCTGCCGCCCTCGGAGGAGTTGCTGACGCGGCTGCGAGTCAGGTTCGCCACCGGCAGCGGCAGGGCCTTGTGGATCATGGTTTGAGGCTGCCTTAGAATCGGAATGATCAACCCGGTTGAACGTGCGGAACGCTCGACCCGGCAATCACTGGTTCCGAGGAGGCTCAGCGGTGGCGAGCGAGGAGCTCGCGCCTGCGCGGGCGGACGCGCGGCGTAACAGGGCGCTGGTCCTGCAAGCGGCCCGATCGGCCTTCGAGGAGCAGGGGTTGGGGGTGCCGCTCGGGGAGATCGCGCGGCGGGCGGGGGTCGGTGCGGGTACCGTCTACCGCCATTTCCCTTCGAAAGATGCCCTGTTCAGGGCGACGGTCGCCGACCGGGTGCAGCTGTTCACCGATACGGCACGGGACTTGGCGCACGTAGAAGACCCGGTAGGTGTCTTCTTCCGGTTCCTTGCGTCGGTGGTGCGCCTTGCCTCGCGGAACAAGGCGCTGTGCGACGCGCTGGAGGCTGCCGGCGAGGGTGCGTATGAGCCTTCACCGCGGGCCGCGCGGGACTTCGGAGAAGCGCTGGAGGTCTTGCTCGTACGTGCCCAAGAGGCAGGCGGCGTAAGGAAAGACGTCGGCCTCGACGATGTCTGGGAGCTGCTGGTCGGGTGCCTGTCGATGGAGCAGCGCCGTGCTTCGTCAGGGGCGCCGCAGGGCCGCATGACGGCCTTGATGTGCGATGGGCTGCGCGAGCGCAAGGGCGTGACGAAACTGCCTCGGCAGGCGTCGGATCGTAACGAAACGCTGTGCGAGGTGTGTGAGGGGCCGGTTCCCCTGGCTCGTACGGGACGTCCTGCCAGGTACTGCGGTGGGGCGTGCCGGCAGAAGGCGCACCGGGTCAGAGCCCGCGCGCGGACGCGTGACGGGAGCGGTCGGAGCGGCTGACGGACAGCTCAAGCGTCCCAAGAGCCGGGCCTCAGGGCCGGGGCCCCTCCGGCGAGTGCGAAGGGCCGAGCCCAGGCACTCGCCGGGTGATCAACGCACCCGTCGGGAGATCAGCAGGCACCCGACGCGTGCCGGACAACGCTCAAGAAATGCCCGAAGGCGTGCCCGCCGGTACGACAGGAGCACCGACCGGCGGCCGTTCCGGACACGGCAAAACCCCAGGTCAAAGCTGGAGCTTGAACCCCAGGTGGGATGCCTCGAAGCCGAGGCGCTCGTAGAAACGGTGCGCGTCGATGCGTGTCGCGTCGGAGGTGAGCTGTACCAGTCGGCAGCCGAGCGTGCGCGACTCTTCGACCGCCCACTCGATCAGGCGAGTGCCGAGGCCGTTGCCGCGCTCGTCGGAGTGGACGCGTACCGCCTCGATGACCGAACGGCTGCTGCCGCGCCGGGACAGCCCCGGAATGACCGTGAGCTGGAGCGTTCCCACCGGCCGGTCGCCGCGGACGGCGACGACCAGGTGCTGGTTGGGGTCGGCGGCCAGCTGCTCGTACGCCGTGCGGTACGGGGCCAGGTCGTCCGGCGTCTCGCGGGTGGCGCCCAGTGGGTCGTCGGCCAGCATCGCGACGATGGCGGGGAGATCGTCCTCGCTCGCCCGGCGGATCTCGTATGCGCTCATGCCGGGACCCTACGACCCCCGTTCAGGCGTGCGGAGCGAGGGTTTCCACCGCCGTCACCAGGGGGGCCAGTTCGGGGCGTTTCGCGGCGTCCTGGAGGGCTTCGCGCAGTGCCGCGTCGTGCGTCGGCCGGGCCTCTTCGAGCAGTTGGCGGCCCTCGTCGGTGACGTTGGTGTAGATGCCGCGCCGGTCGTCGGGGCACAGGTAGCGGGAGAGCAGGCGGCGCTCTTCCAGCCGGGTGACCAGGCGGGTCGTGGCGCTCTGGCTGAGGACGACGGAGTCCGCGACCTGGTGCATGCGCAGGTGGCCGCCGGGCCCGTCGTGCTGCTCGCTGAGCACGTTCAGTACGGAGAACTCCCGGACGCTGAGGTCGTGCCGGGCCTGGAGCGCGCGCTCGATGTGCGACTCGATACGTCCGTGCAGGGCGGAGAGGGCGCACCAGCCCTGGGCGAGGGCCGGGGCGGTTCCGGGGCCGGTGGGGCAGCCCCGGGCCGGTGCGGCCGAGTCCGTGTGCCCGTCCGTCGTCCGCTCCTGGCTTGCCTGCCGGTCCCGCCGCTCGGGCTGCTGTGTCCGCTGCCGGTCCTGCTTCGGCGCCTGCCGGGTCTGCTGCGTCATCGAGGGACCTCCTTACAGGTCGTACGAACCAGGATAGGACACGAACGAAATAGCCCGCGCTTGCAAGTAACCCGCGTCTGCAATTATTGTCGACGCTCGTTAAGGCTGGCTGCAATCGTTTGAAGGGATCCGTCATGCCTCTCGCCCTCCTGGCGCTCACCATCGGCGCCTTCGGGATCGGGATGACCGAGTTCGCGGTGATGGGGCTGCTGCCCGACGTGGCCGCCGGCTTCGGCGTCTCCATCCCGCTGGCCGGGTACGCGACCACGCTCTACGCGCTCGGCGTGGTCGTCGGCGCCCCGCTGATGACCGCCCTCGGCACCCGGATGACCCGCAAGCAGATGCTGATGCTGCTGATGGGGCTGTTCGTGGTGGGGAACCTGCTCACCGCCGTGGCGCCGGTCTTCGCGGTGATGCTCGCCGGGCGGATCGTTTCGTCCTTCGCCCACGGGGCGTTCTTCGGCATCGGATCACTGGTGGCCGCGGATCTCGTCGCCCCGCACAAGCGGGCCGGCGCCATCTCGATGATGTTCGCCGGCCTGACCGTCGCCAACGTCGTGGGCGTACCGACCGGCACCCTGCTCGCCCAGCAGATCAACTGGCGCGCCACCTTCGTCGCCATCGCCGTCCTGGGCGTGCTCGGCCTGCTCGGCGTCGCCAAGCTGGTGCCCGCGCAGCGCGTCCGGGCGGCGGCGCCGATGGGCCAGGAGATCGCGGCCTTCCGCAACCCGCAGGTCGGGCTCGCGATGCTGATGACCGTCCTCGGCTTCGGCGGCGTCTTCGCGGCCGTCACCTACCTCGCCTCGATGATGACCGAGGTCACCGGCTTCGCGGCGTCGTCCGTCATCTGGCTCACGGCCGTCTTCGGCCTGGGCATGGTGGCCGGCAACCTGATCTCGGGTCGGTTCACCGACCGCTACATGATGCCGATGCTGTACGTGTCCCTGGTCGGCCTCGCGCTCTCGCTGGCCGCGTTCAGCCTCGTCGCGCACCACAAGGCCCTCGCGACCGTCACCATCGCCCTCATCGGCGCCTTCGGCTTCGCGACCGTACCGCCGCTGCAGAAGCGGATCATGGACCAGGCGTCGGCCGCGCCCACGCTGGCCTCGGTCGGCAACATCGCGGCCTTCAACTTCGGCAACGCGCTGGCCGCCTGGCTGGGCGGGATCGTCATCGCGGCCGGGCTCGGGCTGACCGCGCCGAACTGGGTCGGTGTGGGGATGACCGTCCTGGCGCTGGGCGTCGCGGTCGTTGCCGGGGCGCTGGAGCGGAGGGGGAGCCGGGGCGGTCCGGACGGCCTGGGCGCCCGTAACGGCCGGATCGTGGCCACAGGGGCCGGCAAGGGCGCGGACGGCGTCGAAGAGGGGGCTGCGGCGGCGGTACGCGGCTGAGCCCGGCCGGCCACGGCACCTCCGTACGGGCCCAGCCACCCGACCAACTCCCGGGCCGACCAGCCCAATACTCGGCCCCCACACCTACCAGGACTCCCGAGCCGAGCCCCTGGCAACCGCTCGGAACCACGGACAAACACCACCAGTTCACCTAGGAGCACCACTCATGAGCACCACCCCCTCCGTTCGCCCCCTCACCACTCGCGACGCGGACGCCCTCATCGACGCCGCCCGCCGCGCTGCCGACGACCTCGGTGTGCGGGGCAGCGTCACCGTCCTGGACGCGGGCGGCCACCTGCTCGGCTTCCGGCGCGACGACACCGCCGTGCTGATTTCCGGCGAGACCAGCACCCGTAAGGCGTACACCGCCCTGCAACTGGACGCGCCGACCGCCGACCTCGTCGACGCCGTACGGCCCGACGGCCTCTTCCACACCCTGCCCACCGCGCTCGACCGCCCGCTGCTGTTCATCGCGGGTGGCGTGCCCGTCCACCGGGACGGGCGGCTGATCGGCGCCATCGGCGTCGGCGGCGGCGCCCCGGAGCAGGACGACCGCATCGCCCGGACGGCCATCGAGGCGGCGGGCCTCAACTGACGGCACCACTCGGGCGCTTACGTGCCCGTTCGCGGACCTCGGCCGACTGCGCGGCGCGCAGTCGGCTGCCGCGTTTGGTGGGGCCCCACGGCTTGAGTACGGAGATCGCGGTGACGAAGAAGTACGTGGCCGTGGCAACGGAAGGGGCGGCCACCATGCTCAGCCCGGTGTCCGGGGTGCCGGCCACGGCATCGGCGGCGAGCCGGTCGATCCCCGGGCGCAGGGAGAAGGCCGTCAGCAGTACGGTCGCCAGGGTCAGCCAGAACTTGACGACGATCCAGCGGTGGCGGGCCAGGCCCCAGGGCGTGCCCAACGAGACGATCAGCCCACTGGCCAGCGTCAGCACTGCCACCGGTATGAGCAGCCAGTCGCTGAAGATCTTCATGGCGCGGTAGGCGGCCACGGTGGTGTCCGGCGATCCCGAGGCGTATCCGGTCACGCTGAGCGTGAGCAGGCCGAGCGTGAGCCCGAGCCAGCCGACGGAGACCGCGACATGCACGACGAGATGGGCCCGGCGCGCGGGCCGGCTGAGCTGTTTCATGGGACCCACGGTCGCGTCCGGTGGGCTGCGCGGCATCTGACGGCGGGAGTATCCGGTCGTACTCGGGCCCGAGTAGGCGAGGGCGGTCGGTGCGTACGAGGGGGACGGCGCGTACGTGACGGGTCGGGCGTGCGAGGTGGCGCGGCGCGTACGAGATGTGCGGTCCGTGGCTGAGCCGTGCCCGGACTGTGCTGCGTGAGTGAGTGGTGTGACGTACGGGACGCAGGGGGGGGGCTCCGCGTCCTAGGCTCACCGGTATGGGGAAGCTGCATCTTTTCGACATGGACGGGACGCTGCTCCACGGCTCCGCCGCCTCCATCGAGATATCCCGGCACCTCGGGCTGGACCGGGAGATAGCCGAGCTGGAGCGTGCCTTCATCGCCCGTGAGGTGACGCCGGTGCGCTTCGCGGAGCTGGCGTGCGAACTGTGGTCGGAGCTGACCGAGGAAGTGGTCGCGGCGGCCTTCGACGGGGCTCCGTGGCTGGACGGCATCCAAGAGGTATGGGCCGATATCCGGGCGCGGGGCGAACGGTGCGCGGTGATTTCCCTGTCGCCGGGGTTCTTCGTGGAGCGGCTGACGGTCTGGGGAGCGGACGCCGCGCACGGCTCGCGCTGGCCCGCGCTGCCTTTTCGGGATCCGGTGGAACCGGACGGGATACTTTCCCCGTCTGCAAAGGTGAGGATTGCGGATGAACTGTGCGCCGGGTTCGGACTGGAACGGGCCGACTGCGTGGCGTACGGCGATTCCCTGTCCGACACCGCTCTGTTCGCGGCCGTCCCCGCATCCGTCGCGGTGAATGCGGACCACCATGTCAGCGGGCTGGCCTCGTATGCGTACGAGGGTCGTGATCTGCGCGAGGCGTACGCGCTGGTGCGGGCCGCCGGGTAATTCCCGCCTGCCCGCGGCCGATTCGTACGCCATGCCCGATGAATTGTGTTCTGTGGGAAGGATCGCGTAAAACGCAGGGCCGGAGGAAGTGTTTCCGGTTCAGGGGTTGTGTATTCAAGTACTGCGGGTATGGTCTAGTCCGGTCGTACGAGAGAGATCTCGCGTACCTCGGGAGGACGTCCGCGAGCCGGTGACCGTACGGTCCCAGCGGGCCGCAAAGCCCGCCAGCCTAGTGGCAACACGCCGCGCAGCGCCCGGGTTTCCGGCGGTTCGCCCGGTGCGCCACGGCCGGATGGCATGCTGCCGACACGGTGCCGGAAAGGGTGCCGGAGGAACTGAGATGTGTCCGCTTTGGAGGGTGTTGCCGGAACAGCTCCGACCGATTGAGAATTCCGACGGGGCGCGGGAATTCCGGGCAGATTCCGAACTGCGGAAGTGCGAAGGCGATCGTTAGACGTTCGAGGCGAGGCAGACCATGGACGCTCCGACCACCACGTCGGCCGATAACGGCTCTTCTGGCGGCAGCAGTGGCGATTGGGGATGGTTCACTCCGTCGAAGAAGTCCCCCGAAGATCAACAGGAACCTGCGGAAGGCCGGGACGGCGGGAACAGCCGGGACGGCGAAGGGAGCGGCCACGGTCGGCACGGTGGTCGTGACGAGCGGTACGCCGGAAATGGCCGTAACGGTGGCGGCGGTGCCGCCGATGCTCGTGACGCTTCCGAAGGGCGTGCCGGACCGTATGCCGGTAACGAATCCGACGGCCACACCGCCTGGAATTCCCGTAACGCGTACGGACAGTTGGGCGGCGGCGACAGTACGGCGGGCGGTCATCCCGTACATGGCGATGCCGTACGCGGTGGCGGGCGCGATGAGCACGACAACCGGGCACGGATGCCCAGCCGGCCGGTCAGCTCCGTAAGGCCCGTGGGCACGGCAGCGGAACGCGAACGGGCGCCGGAGCACACGGGTGATCACGGCCCCGGGGGTGCGTCCGATCAGATACCTGGGCGCGGTGGTGAGAACGTACCTGGGCGTGGGGGCGAGAACGTACCTGGGCGCGGGCCCGTGGGCATGCCCGGGCCCGGCGACGAGGGCATACGCGGGCGCGCGGCCGAGGGGGCCTGGGACGGGGGCATGGCAGGGGCTGGGGCCCTTTCCCCCCTTCCCCCTGCCCACCCGCCCGCCTCCACCTCCGCCTCCGCCCCCACTTCGGCCTTCGCCCCCGACTCCACTTCGGCCTTCGCCACCGCCTCGGGCTCCGCGCAGGCGAGCGCGACCGCATCGTCGTCGGGGCGCCCCGGCGACTCTGCCGACGTGGTGATCATCCGGCGGACTCTGGACGAGGTCGAGCCCGTGGCGGACAAGGTCACCTCGTACTTCTACGCGCTGCTGTTCGTGCGCCATCCCGATCTGCGGGCGCTCTTTCCCGCCGCGATGGACACCCAACGCGACCGGTTGTTCAAGGCGTTGCTCACCTCCGTCCAGAACGTCGACGACACGGCCTACCTCACCGAGTACCTCTCCCATCTCGGTCGCGGGCACCGGAAGTACGGCACCCTGCCCGAGCACTACCCGGCTGTCGGCGAATGCCTGATCACCGCACTCGCCCGCTATGCCCCCACCACCTGGGGCCCGGAGTCCGAAGCCGCCTGGGTGCGGGCGTACACCAAGATTTCGCAGATCATGATCGACGCGGCTGCCGAGGACGAGTTGGTGGCCCCCGCCTGGTGGCAGGCCGAGGTCGTCTCGCACGAGCTGCGTACACCGGACATCGCGGTCGTGACCGTACGACCGGACCAGCCGTACCCCTTCCTCGCCGGTCAGTACACCAGTGTCGAAACTCCCTGGTGGCCGCGTGTGTGGCGGCACTACTCCTTTGCCGCGGCACCCCGCTCCGACGGCCTGCTCTCCTTTCATGTGAAAGCCGTGCCGGCCGGGTGGGTTTCCAACGCCATGGTCCATCGCGCCCGCCCCGGCGATGTCATCCGGCTCGGTCCCCCATCCGGTTCCATGACCGTAGACCACACCACTGACAACGGCCTGCTGTGCCTCGGCGGCGGTACGGGCATCGCTCCGATCAAAGCCCTGATCGAGGACGTCGCCGAGCGGGGGTACCGGCGCCCCATGGAGGTCTTCTACGGCGCCCGCAGCGACCACGACCTCTACGACCTGGACACGATGCTGCGGCTGGAACAGAGCCACCCGTGGCTGTCCGTGCGCACGGTCGTGGCCCTCGGCCGGGGCGGCGGGCCGCGTAACAGCCTCAGTGGTCAACTCCCGGACGCGGTGCGCCAGTACGGGCCTTGGTGGGAATATGACGCCTACTTGTCCGGGCCGCCCGGAATGATCCGAAACGGCGTGGACGCGTTGGTGGGGGTCGGTATTCCCTCCGACCGCATACGGCACGACTCCGTGGAAGAGCTGGTCGCGGCGGGAGATTGAGCATTGACGACACATGGTGAGTACGGCTTGGCGGCACAGGGTGGAGACGGCTTGACGGCCTACGGAGAGCTTCAGGCGGCCAGGGTGCCGAGGGTGACGGCCGAAGCCGGGGGGAGGAAGGGGACGCTTGGGGCGGCTGATGCCGTCGGTGCGGATGGGGGTGCCGGCGAGGTTGGTATGGCTGGGGGTCCCGGCGGGGCTGGTACGCCTGGTGGTGCGTCCGGGGCGTTCGATGCGTACGGGCTGGCCGGGCCAGGTGGGGGCGCGGAGCCCGGCACGGGCGTACGGGGAGCACGGCCGGGCAGCGACGGTGAGCACCTGGTGCAGCAGCGGATGGGCACGACCGAACGCGCCGACCGCTTCTACGACGACCAGGTGCTGGACCATCTCAACCCGCGGATGCGGGAGTTCGTGGGCCGCCAGGAGATGTTCTTCCTGGCGACGGCCGACCGGCACGGCGAGTGCGACTCCACGTTCCGGGCCGGGCCGCCCGGGTTCGTCCAGGTCCTGGACGAGCGCACGATCGCGTACCCGGAGTACCGCGGCAACGGCGTCATGGCGTCGATCGGCAACATCGAGGAGAACCCGCACCTCGGCATCCTGATGATCGACTTCACCCGTGACCGCATCGGGCTGCACGTCAACGGCCGGGCGCGGGTGGTCATGGACGACGAGATGCGGGAGCGGCACCCGTACCTGCCCGTCGATCCGGTACCTGGCCGGCGCGCGCAGCTGTGGGTCGAGGTCGCGGTTGAGGAAACGTATATCCACTGCGCCAAGCACATCCCGCACCTGCAGAAGGTGCCCCGGCAGGCGAGCGGGTCCCGCGCCTGGGGAACGGATGACGCCAAGCGCAAAGGCGGGGACTTCTTCGGAGCGGCGGCGGAGGCGGCTTCTCGCAGGGAGACCGAAGCGCCGAGGGAGCCCGAAGCGCCGGGGGAAGCCGGAGCGCGGAGGGGGCCCGAAGACAGGCGCGGGACCCAAGCGCCGAGGGAGATCGAAGCGCGGCAGGACCTGCCTCCAAGAGGTGAGGCGGCGCGCCCCGAGCCCGGCAGCCGTCGGGAGGCCGGCAGCCGCCAAGCACCGGCCGGCCGCCAAGCACCTGGTAGCCGTCAAGCACCCGGCAGCCGCCAGGAGACCGCATCCCGCCGCCCTCCGCTCAGCCCCCGACCGCGATCCCGTGAGGTCCGGGAGGAAGTGGAACGCGAGGTCGAGCGGGTGCTCGCGCGGGCGCGGAACCGGGGACCGGAGGACGGCTCGGACGACGAGTTCCGGGGCTGGTTCGGGTAGGTCGGGGCGGGACGACTACGAGTACGGGACCGGTGCGACTGGCCCGGCCGCACCGCTACGGGGGCCCCGCCAGAGCACCGAACCGCCTCCTCACCCGAGATCAGGCGCATGCATCGCCCGAACCCCCTCGATGTTGCCGTCGAGGTAGTGGCGCAGTGACAGCGGGACGACCTCGGCGGAGGCGATGCCCACGCGCGTGAACGGTACACGCACGATTTCGTACTGGCCGCAGGGCTCCTCCACCTCCGGGCCGTGCCGCAGGGAGGGGTCCATGGATTCCAGCCGGCAGACGAAGAAGTGCTGCACCTTGACGCCGTCCACCCCGCCGTCACTGATGTGCTCGACCGTGTCCACGAAGACCGGGACGACATCGGTGACCTTGGCGCCCAGTTCCTCGTGGAGTTCGCGGTGCAGGGCATCGACGACCGTGGCGTCCTCCGGTTCGACGCCGCCGCCGGGAGTGATCCAGTACGGGGCCCGGCCCGGCTTGGTTCGCTTGATCAGGACGATGTCCGCACCGTCGAGCAGGATCGCGCGGGCGGTGCGTTTGACGACTGGCCGTACGGTCATACGGGACAGATGCCGCAGCAGGGGCGCGGTGAAACCACCGTCCCACCAGTCCGTCGCGACGCGGGCGAGACGCGGTCCGGCCGTGGGCCGGAGAGCGGCCCGGACAGCGGCCCGGCACCCGGAGCGCCGGCTTCCGGCCTGCCGACCAGCATCAACCCCCGTAGCGGCGCTCGTGACCCCCGCACCCTTGACCCCCGCACCCGTGACATCCACAGCCGTACCCGCACCGACTCCGAGTACCCGATCCAACCCCGATTACCCGCATCGGCTTCGACCGCTCGACCCCCCTTCACCACTCCACCGCCGCCCGCAGCAGCCACTCATGCGGGCGCGCGATGTGCGGCAGCGCCAGTGTGCCTGCCCGGGTGGCCAGAAAGTACGTGCGCAGGGGCGGTACGGGGGGATCGAGGAGGGCGATGATCTCGCCGCTGTCGAGCGCCTCGGCGCACAGGTAGCGGGGCAGTACCGCCAGGCCGGCGCCTGCCGTCACACACGCCAGTACCGCCCGTAGGTCCGAGGCGATGACGGTGGCGGAGGCCGCGGGCGGGGTGTCGAAGACGGCGGTCCAGTAGCGGGAGACCAGCGGCAGGCTCTCGTGGACCTCGACGAGCGGTACGGGGGCGAGCGCGCGCACGCCCTTGGCCCGGACGGCCGCCGGGCCGCCGAGGCGCGCGGCCCAGCGGGGCGCGGCTATCAGGACGTGCTCCTCGTCGCACAGCGGCGTCGCGGTGAGCAGGGCGCCGCGGGGCCGGATGGTGGTGATCGCGAGGTCGTGGTGGCCGTCGGCGAGGCCGGACAGCAGCTCGTCCGCGGAGCCGAAGGCGGTGCGTACGCAAAGCCCTTGGTCTATGAGCGGGGTGAGGGCCGGTAACGCGCGCTGGGAGGTGAATTCCGGCGGCCCGGCGAGGTGCAGCGTACGGATGGCGGACTCCTCGTCGAGCCCGGCTTCGGTGATCTCGGTGAGCGCGTCCAGGTGGGGCGCCACCTTGTGGGCGAGTTCCTCGCCGACGGTGGTGGGGGTGACGCCGCGGGCCTTGCGGAGGAAGAGCGGTCGGCCCAACTGCCGCTCCAGACTGCGTATCTGGCTGGTCACGGCGGGCTGGGAGAGGCCCAGCAGGGCGGCGGCGCGGGTGAAGGAGCCCGCTCGGTGCACCGTGACGAACGTGCGTAATAAGGCAAGGTCCATGCGTACCTCCTTCCGCTCCGGCACCGCCGGGGCCCGCCCAACTATAAATTTGTCGATAGGGCTGTGTCGTCAGCGTGATTGGACACTGACGCTGAGTCAACTAGCCTTGTCTGCGCGGTTCGTAGTGCCGAGAACCGGGGCTGGCAGGGTGCCGAGGGGGGATACCCTGCCAGCCTGCTTTACGTAGCGGCATTGGTACGGACCGGGAGGGGCGAGGACCGGCCGCACGGCCCGAACCCGTCGGACGCGGGTTCCCGGAGGCCGTGTCAGCTGCTTCCCGTGCCCCGGCCCGACGCGCGGTCCGCGTCCAGCGCCGCGTCCAGCGCCGCCATCACATCCGCAATCAGGTCCGCCGGCTCCTCCACGCCGACCGAGAAGCGGATGAAACCTTCCGGCACCGCGTCGCCGCCCCATCGCCCGCGCCGCTCCGCGGCGGACCGTACGCCGCCGAAGCTGGTCGCGTCGTCCACGAGGGTCAGCGCCGCCAGGAAGCGTTCCGCGTGGGCGCGGTCGGGCAGCGTGAAGGAGACCACGGAGCCGAAGCGGTCCGCGCGCATCTGCCGTACGGCCTGCTCGTGCGCGGGGTCGGACGGCAGCCCGGGGTGCCGCAGGCCCGTGACCTCGGGGCGTTCGCGCAGTGCCGTCGCGAGCGCGAGCGCCCCGGCGGACTGCTGGCGCACCCGCAGGGCGAGCGTGGCGAGCGAACGGTGGGCCAGCCACGCTTCCATGGGGCCGGGGATCGCGCCGACGGTTTTGCGCCACATCCGTACGGAGTCGGCGAGCGCCGGGTCGCGGGTGGTGACGTAGCCGAGGAGCACGTCGCCGTGGCCGGTCAGCGCCTTGGTGCCACTGGCCACCGAGAAGTCGGCGCCGAGATCCAGGGGGCGCTGGCCGAGCGGGGTGGCCAGCGTGTTGTCGACGGCGACCAGGGCGCCGCGCGCGTGCGCGGCCTCGGCCAGCCGCCGGATGTCGCAGACGTCCAGGCCGGGGTTGGAGGGCGTCTCGATCCACAGCAGCCGGGCACCGTCGAGCACGCCGAGCTGCGCGTCGCCCGCGGTGGGCGCCGTACGGACCTCGATGCCGTAGCTCTCCAAGCGCGCGCGTACGGCGGGCAGCAGCTGATAGCCGTCGTCGGGGAGTACGACGACGTCGCCGTTGCGCAGGCAGGAGAAGAGGACGGCGGAGATGGCAGCCATACCGGAGGCGAAGGTCACGGTGTGTGCGGCGGCGTCCGGGGACTCCAGTTCGCCGATGGCCGCCTCCAGCCGGGTCCAGGTGGGGTTGGAATCGCGGCCGTAGGTGTACGGGCCGGTGGCGTCGCCGGGCAGGTGGTAGTGCGCGGCGAAGACCGGGCCGGGGAGGGACGGTTCGTACGCCTCGGCCGCCGGGAGTCCGGCCCGTACGGCCCGTGTGCTGTCGCCTGTCATGCGCTTGTCTCCTTGTGAATACGGGCCTGACGGGGCTCCGGCCTTACGGCGCGTCCTCCGCGGCGACCGGGACGCCCACGGCGGCAACCGGGGCGCCTACAGGAGCCGTCGTGCCCCGCGGCGCCTCCCCGATGACCTGTCCCCGCGCGGCGAGCGCGTCCCGTACCGCCGTAAGCAGCCCTTCGCTCGCGGCCTCGACCATCTCCAGGCATTCCTCGAACCCTGCCATACCGCCGTAATACGGGTCGGGCACGTCCAGATCGTGGGAGCGCGGGGCCGGGCCGTCGGAGATCACGGCCGGGTCGTACGAGCGCAGCAGCCGCACCTTGGCGGCGTCCTGGGCGGTGGGTGCCAGCCGCCGCAGCGCGCGCAGGTGCCCGCCGTCCAGCGCGATCACGAGGTCGAGCCGGCCGAACCAGTCGGCCTGGAACTGCCGGGCGCTGTGGTCCTCCTCGTAACCGGCGGCATGCAGGACGGCGACGGTGCGCGGGTCCGCGCCGTCCCCCTCGTGCCAGCCGCCGGTGCCGGCGCTGTCCACCTCGACCAGCCCGTCGAGTCCGGCCTCCTCGACGCGCGCGCGGAAGACGGCCTCGGCCATCGGAGAGCGGCAGATGTTGCCGGTGCAGACGAAGCAGACGCGGTACGGGGAGGTGGCGGCGGCCGCCTGAAGGCGGGCCGAGGCATCCCGTACCGCTGACGGCGACGGCTTTCGCGACGGCGTCGATGCCGATGTCGTCAGGGATGCCGGGCCGGTTATCGGGGAGTGCATGTATCGGTCCTGTCGTTTCGTGATCGCCGTATCGGTACCGGGGCTCAGTCCCGGTCGTCGGGCAGCACCACGTGCAGCGCCCAGGAGACGATCGAAATGATCACGCCGCCCAGTACGGCGGTCCAAAAACCCTCCACATGGAAGGCGAGGTGGAACTTGTCCGCCAGCCATGATGTGAGCAGCAGCATCAGCGCGTTGATCACGAGCGTGATCAGGCCGAGGGTGAGGATGAAGAGGGGGAAGGACAGCAGCTTCACCACGGGTTTGACGACGAAGTTCACCACGCCGAAGATCAGCGCGACCAGGACCAGCGTCAGCGCCTTGCGACCGGTGTTCTCCCCGGTGAGCGTGATGTTCTTCAACAGCCAGATGGCCACGGCAAGCGCCGCGGCATTGGCGATCGTCTTGACCACGAAATTCTTCATGGTGAGATCGTCGCAGACGAGACGGACTCTTCGAGGGGTGCCAAGGGCATGAAGGCTTTCAGGCTCGACGAACTGGAGGCGGAGCGGGCCGCGAACGACGGCGCGTATCTGCAGTTCCTGCGGGAACGGAACATGTCGGTCGGGCTCTACGCACTCGACGCGGGCAGCGTCGACCCGCAGCAGCCGCACCAACAGGACGAGGTGTACCTGGTGGTCAGCGGGCGGGCGGCGATCACCGTCGGCATGGAGACGACCTCGGTGGCGCGCGGCAGCGTGGTCTACGTGCCCGCCGGAGTGCCGCACAAGTTCCACCACATCAGCGAGGACCTGCGGGTCATGGTGGTCTTTTCTCCGCCCGAAAGCTGAGGCGGGCCCCCGGGGACCCGTAAGGGACGGTTCAGGGGAGGGCCGGGGACGCGCGGCGTCCGTTCCGCCGTGCCCCGCCCTAGCATCGATGGTGCAGGGGGGAACAGAGCTTCGGGCCCCTCGCCCGCGGCAACGGGCACGCACTACGGATGCGGGACGTTGAACAGGTCCACGGACCGCGGACCGCGTGATCAAGGCATCACATCGGCACAGCGACATACGCGCAGACGACGCAGAAAGCAGGGCAGAGCAATGGCCGGCAAGGGGACGTTCGCAGGACTTCCGTGGTGGGTGACGTGGGTCGTGGTGCCCGTCGTCCTGCTGGTGGTGTTCGGCAGCCTGATCGCCAGCGCGGTCGGGTTCCTGATCGGCCTGCTCTTCAAGGTCCTCATCGCGGTGGCGCTGATCGCCGGTGTCGTCTACCTGGTGCGCAGGCTGACCGGCTCCTCGTCGTCCTCCTCGCGGAGCGAGTGGTGACGGAGGCCGCCGGAACGGCCGGGCGGTACGCCGGGGGCCGGGCCCGGGCCTGAGTCCGCCGGGCGGGGCGTGGCCCCGCTTCCGGTGGGCGGGCCTGTCTCCGTTGCCGCACCGGGCGGTACGTCCGCTCTCCCGTCCCCTCCACCGCCCCAAGCTGTACGCCCCGCTCCTCCTGGGAGCGGGGCGTTTGCCTTTCCGGGCGGGGCCCGCTGCGGTCAGGCGCGTCCTGCCTTGTTTCGCCCCGCCCCCTGCCCGGCCTCCGCGGCCTGGGCAACCTCGCGAACCAATCGCCCTGCTGTCCCCAGCGGCCAAGCTAGAGTGCCGTTCGCAGGCGTCTTCCGGATGGTGACGTTCCGGAAAACAACGTGTCAGGCACGGCTGGACCGGGCGTCGACGACGGGGCCCCTGGGAGACGCGGTCGCAGCGGGAGCGACTCCCGCCGTCGGGGCCGACCCGCGCCCCGGCGTCCCGATCAGGGGGGTTGGCGTTGGCAATGGCGAACGGCGAATCCGTCTCGCACCCGACATTGATCGGCTCGGTCCAGCGGGCGCTGCGTCTGTTGGAGGCGGTGGGCGCGCATCCCGCCGGTGCGCCCGCCAAACAGCTGGCCAGAGAGGCGGGGTTACCGCTTCCCACGACGTACCACCTGCTGCGGACCCTGACGCACGAGGGCTACCTGCGGCGCGAGAACGGGGTGTTCGTCTACGGCGAGGCCGCCGGCACCATCGGGCGGGCGGGCGCCGAGTGCCGTCGCCGTGCCGAGATCGCGGACGCGCTGGCGGTCGCGGGCAAACGGCTCGACGCCGCGGTCTACTTCGCCGTCTACCGGGAGGGCGAGGTGGAGGTGGTGGCCACCACCGATGATCAGCGGCGGCCGCCGGTGGAGGAGTGGGCGGACTTTCGTACGACGGCTCACGCGCACGCGATCGGCCAGTGCCTGCTGGCGCAGCTCGACGAGCAGGCCAGGAAGGACCATTTGGCGCGGTATCCGGTGCAGCCGTTGACGCCGTACTCGGTGCGTTCCGAGGACGACCTGCTGCACCGGCTGGACAGTGTGCGCCGCGCCCAAGTCGCCTATGAACAACAGGAATATGCCTTGGGCACAGTATGCTCGGCGATTCCCATCCAGGTCGGTTCGGCGGCCGCGACCATGGCGATTTCCCTTCCCGCGAGGGACGCTCAGCGGCTACACTGCGTCACCGATCGACTACGCAGAATGGCGGAGGCGACACTCACGACACTCGCCTTCTCTATCAGTATCTGAAAAATCACTCCTTGTGATCCGCTTGCACGTGACCGACGATGGCGTCAATGGGGCCAAGAGGGACGATTCCTGGCCATCTCCGACCAAGTACGGGGCAGAGGTTGATGACCGACACAGTTCAGGCAGAAGTGATCATGAGTTTCCTCGTGTCCGAGGAGCTCGCTTTCCGTATTCCGGTGGAGCTGTTCTTCGATTCCGCGGACCCCTATGCGGTCAGCTTCACCTTCGATCTCCCCGGCGATACGCCCGTGACCTGGGCGTTCAGCCGGGAGCTGCTGCTCGACGGGCTCAGCAAGCCGTCCGGTGAGGGCGATGTGCGCATCGGGCCCGCCTCCTCCGAGCACCTCAGCGATGTCTTCATCGGCCTCCAGGTGGGCGATGAACGCGCGATGTTCCGCGCCGGTGCCCCGCCGCTGGTCGCCTTCCTCGACCGTACGGACCGACTGGTGCCGATCGGGGAGGAAGAGGTGTGCGACACGCTCGACTCGACGTTGGACCGCATTCTTTCGGAGGCGCAGAAGGCGGGATGAACGGCGGCCGGCGGGCCGGGCGGCTCAGCGCGTCGGCGGGCCGTTGCCGGCCGCCCGGCTCCGTGCGCCCATGCGCCCGCGGGCCGTTGCCGGCCGCCTGCCCGGCCGGTTCAGCGCGCGCGCCGCCGCTTGCCGTGCCCACCGCGTACGGACCGCCGGCCCGAGCCGCTCCGCCCCGTACCCACGCCCCCTACGCCCTCGCCCGCCCCCGTAAGACCGGAACCCCGCCCCGCGCCAGGTGTAACGGCACCCCCGGCGCCCCGGTCCGCCGAGACGACCAGCGCGGCCAGCAGCGTGGTCAGCGGTACGGACGCGACCAGCCCGATGCTGCCCACCAGCGTCCGTACGATCTCCTCGGCGACCACCTCGCTCGTGGCGACCGTACCGACACTGCTCTGTGCGATCGAGAACAGCAAAAGCAGCGGCAGCGCGGCGCCCGCGTAGGCGAGCACCAGCGTGTTCACGACGGACGCGATGTGATCACGCCCGATCCGCATCGCCGACGAGTACAGCTTGCGCCAGCCCGCCGACGGGTCCGCCTCCTTCAGCTCCCACACCGCGGCGGTCTGCGTCACGGTCACATCGTCCAGCACGCCCAGCGAACCGATGATGATGCCCGCCAGCAGCAGGCCGCGGATCTCGATGTCCGGGTACAGGCCGTGCACCAGCCCGGTCTGGTCGTCGGTGTTGCCGGTCAGCAGCGCCCACCCGATGAAGAGCGAGCCGAGCAGGCCGATGAGCAGCAGGGAGACGAGCGTGCCCAGGACGGCGACGGACGTACGGGCCGTCAGGCCGTGGCACATGTAGAGGGCGACGAGCATGATCGCGCTGCCTCCGACCACAGCGACCAGCAGGGGATTGGAGCCCTGGAGGATGGCGGGGAGGATGAACAGCGTCAGGACCGCGAAGCTCACGACCAGCGCGACGAGCGCGAGCACGCCGCGCAGCCGTCCGACGACGACCACGGCTGCCGCGAAGATGGCGGCAAGTACCCACATCGGTACGGTCCGGTCCACATCCGTGACCGAATACTGCAGGTCTTTGGGCGCCTTGGGCGCATACGCGACCACGACTCCCTGACCGGCCTTGTAGTGGCGGGTGGCGTCCGGCGTCACGATCGACTCGAACCGCCGTCCGGTGTCCTTGCCGGTCGTCACCTCGATGACCGCCCGCTCGCAGTGCTGGGGCCGCTGGGGGCCCGCGGGCGAGGACGGTTGCTGCTGCGAAGGTTGCTGTTGCTGCTGGGCGTGGACGTCCGCACAGTTCACCTCCTCCACCTTCACCACCTTCGCCTTCTCGGTCGGCTGGTCGAAACCGACACCGGACGGCTTGTGGCCGGGCGCCCCGCCCGGCCACAGCACGACCAGTCCGGCCAGGACCGCGACGGCGAAGGGAATCAGCACGGCGGCGATGACCTTGCGCAGATGACGGGAGACGGGCGCGGCCGGGGCATGGCCGTGGGCATGGCTGTGCCCATGGCCGGAGGCGTGCCGGTGGGCGTGGGCACCGTCCCCGGGCGCGGCCGGTCCGGGGGCGTGAACGCCGTCCCCGGCGGCGCCGGTCCCACGGCCGTCACCCGGCACGGCGTGCCGCGGATCGGTGCCGTGCCCGTGCGGCTGACCTGAAGCGTGGTGGTGCGCGGAGTGCGAGGGCTCGTTGCTGGTCACCGCCCGATCATCGCAAGAACCGGCAGGGCCCCCTGTTCACCGCGCCACACCGGCCGCTACCGTGGTGGCACCTTTGCAATCGCGGGAGCTCGGAGCACCGGGCTGAGAGGGCGCTGAACTCCGTACGGGACGGCCGGCCGACGCCGGGACGCCGCCACGGGAACCGCTGCGTCGACCGCCGAACCTGTTACCGGGTAATGCCGGCGTAGGGAGTGGGTCTTCATGACTCTGCAGGATGCACGCACGCCCGAAAACGGCCGGGGCTCCGCCAAGGAGATCGGCTGGCACAAGGGCTACCTCAGCGGATCGCGGCCCGACCTGCGGGTCCCGGTCCGCCGTGTGCACCTCACCAACGGCAAGGACGTGACGCTCTACGACACGTCCGGACCGTACACCGATCCCCACATCGAAACGGACGTCCGCCGCGGCCTCGCGCCGCTGCGGGAGAACTGGATCATCAGCCGAGGAGACACCGAGGAGTACGCGGGCCGGCCGCCCCGCCCCGAGGACGACGGCCTCAAGCACACCTCGCCGCGCGGCGGCCTGAAGAACCTCGACGCGGTCTTCCCCGGCCGCCCCCGGCAGCCGCGCCGGGGCCGGGGCGGTGCCGCGGTCACCCAGCTCGCGTACGCGCGGCGCGGCGAGATCACGGCGGAGATGGAGTACGTCGCGATCCGCGAGAACGTCTCCCCCGAGTTCGTACGGGACGAGATCGCGGCCGGCCGGGCCGTGCTGCCCGCCAACGTCAACCACCCGGAGATCGAGCCGATGATCATCGGCAAGAACTTCCTGGTGAAGGTCAACGCGAACATCGGCAACTCCGCCGTCACCTCCTCGATCGAGGAGGAGGTGGAGAAGATGACCTGGGCGACCCGCTGGGGCGCCGACACGGTCATGGACCTGTCCACCGGCCGCAACATCCACACCACCCGTGAGTGGGTGCTGCGCAACTCCCCCGTCCCCATCGGCACCGTCCCCCTCTACCAGGCACTGGAGAAGGTGGACGGCAAGGCCGAGGAGCTGACCTGGGAGATCTACAAGGACACCGTCATCGAACAGGCCGAGCAGGGCGTGGACTACATGACCGTCCACGCGGGCGTCCTGCTGCGCTACGTGCCGCTGACGGCCCGCCGCAAGACCGGCATCGTCTCGCGCGGCGGCTCGATCATGGCGGCGTGGTGCCTGGCGCACCACAAGGAGTCGTTCCTCTACACCCACTTCGAGGAACTCTGCGACATCCTCGCCTCCTACGACGTCACCTACTCCCTCGGCGACGGCCTGCGCCCCGGCTCCATCGCGGACGCCAACGACGACGCGCAGTTCGCGGAGCTGCACACGCTCGGCGAGCTGAACTCGATCGCCAAGCGGCACAACGTGCAGACGATGATCGAGGGCCCGGGACACGTCCCGATGCACAAGATCAAGGAGAACGTCGACCTCCAGCAGGAGATCTGCGAAGAGGCCCCGTTCTACACGCTGGGCCCGCTGACCACCGACATCGCGCCCGCCTACGACCACATCACCTCGGGCATCGGCGCGGCGATGATCGCGTGGTGGGGCACCGCGATGCTGTGCTACGTCACGCCCAAGGAGCACCTGGGCCTGCCGGACCGGGACGACGTGAAGACCGGCGTCATCACCTACAAGATCGCGGCCCACGCGGCGGACCTGGCCAAGGGGCACCCGGGCGCCCAGGAATGGGACGACGCCCTGTCCGACGCGCGCTTCGAGTTCCGGTGGGAGGACCAGTTCAACCTGGCCCTCGACCCGGACACGGCCCGCGCCTTCCACGACGAGACGCTGCCGGCGGAGCCGGCGAAGACCGCCCACTTCTGCTCCATGTGCGGCCCGAAGTTCTGCTCCATGAAGATCAGCAGGAGCATCACGGAGCAGTTCGGCGGCGAGGACGGCGCGTCCCCGGAGGAGGTCGAGGCGGGGATGCTGGAGAAGTCGAAGGAGTTCGCGGCGAGCGGGAACAGGGTGTACCTGCCGATGGCGGACTGAGTGACGTACGGGAGGCCCCGCGGGCCCGGGGCCTCCCGTATCCACGTAGGCGCTGACTAGCCTTTACGGGCGAGCAGATGAACCTCACGGAACTGCCGCCGGTCGGTCGGCTGGGGCTCGCGCACCATCCGGGCCACCTCCGCCAACCCGGCCGTGCGCAGCAGCCCGGCGAGGTGATCGGGCCACCACCGGTAGGCCGGCGCGACCGCGTGATCGAAGACCTGCGTCGGGCACGACGCATCCTCGCTCGCCGAGAAGCCGATCAGAAGGTGGCCGCCAGGGGCCAGCACACGGTGGAACTCCGCCAGGATGGCGGGCACTTCCTGCGGCGGAGTGTGAATCATGGACCAACGCGACAGTACGCCGCCCAGGGCTCCGTCGGCGATGTCCAACGCGGCCATCGAGCCCACATCGAACCGCAGGCCCGCATAGTGCTGCCGAGCCAGCTCGATCATCGCGGCAGAAGCATCGACGCCGAACGCCGCCAACCCCAGCTCGCCCAGATAAGCAGTGACATGGCCGGGCCCACACCCCAGATCCGCGACCTGACCGCCCCCGTTCGTGCTCACGACTTCGGCGAAGACGCCCAAGGCCGCGCGAGCCAGAGGGCTTTCACGCAGCGAGTCGCGGAACAATTGCGCGTAGGTGGTGGCGGCGGCGTCGTAGGCGTCGCGGGTTGTGGTGAGGGAATCGTGGTCGGGCATGGGGGTGACAGTACTTTTTTTTGGGGGGTGGGTGGGAGGGGGCGGGGGGCTCGCGAAAGTCTCATGTTCGTTATCCACAGGGAGTGACCTGCGAACTTGCGTAAGACGTCTGGCCCATAGACGGTTCACGCGAGACTGTCGGAGCGGTCTCCACGGTTGTCCACAGGCTGGCGTGAGCCCGGAAGCCTGGACGTCGTGCGACGACGGACAGGCCCGTAGCCGGTCAGCGGCGCAACGTGTACATCGGCGCTCCGTCGGACCCGACCCCGACCTGGCGGAAGCACCCCCGTTTGAGCAGCATCCGCAGCGAGTCGTGTACGCGGTGTTCGGTGAGGCCGGTCCGCTGGGCGATCACCCGCAACGGGTAGCTCGCGACTGCCGAGTTGACGAGCGCGGGGGCCAGGTAGGCCGCTACGGCCCAGATGTCCCCGGTGACGACCAACTGGCCTTCCTTCCAGTCGGCGAGCAGTTCGTCGGCTGTCAAACTGGCCTGCTCACCCGGGGGTTGGGCGCCCGCATCGAGCTTGTCCGCGATGCGGTCCAGCGAGTCGGCGATCCGGCCGAACAACCGCATCTCCTGGCGCCGCAGGTCGGCGTACTCCTCGTCCACGCGGAGGTTGCGCTCCTCCAAGCGGACGATGGCGTCGGCGACCTCCGCGGGCATGGCGTAGGCCATCGGGGCACTGGGGCCCGGCAGGGGGGCCTCGGCCTTCCGCAGGCTGTATGAGCCCTCGCGCTGGATCGTGACGATGACCTCGGACACCCATTTCTTGAACGGGAGGCACGAGGGCTTGGTGCAGCCGTTCACCAACAGGACCAAGCCCTGAAGGTCCACCATCTGCAAGTCTCGGCGCCACCCCCGACCTGCGGGAACGCCGCAACTATGACTCCCAGTCACTGTCTTGAGCAACTCTCGTCGCCCCTCCGGAACGTGATCCAGAAGGGCCTTTCGGGTGGTCGTGTAGCCCAGTTCCCGACAGATATCCGCTGCGGGAAACCAGTGCTCCCCGTTGGGCAGCGTGATCCTTCGTACGCGTGCTCCTGTTGCCGCGTACACGAAGTCGGCGACATCCATGGCCTCCTGCCGGGGCTCATGACGCGCCGGTGTGTCGTATTCGCTCATCACGAATCACCTCCCCCCCCAAACGTAAGGCCCCCCCCCCCCAACCCCGCCCCGATAAACCGCATTTCACCCCATCGGGGCGGACAGCCACATACCACGGGGGCCCGGCACCAGGCCGGGCCCCCGCGGGCTGATCAGTGGGCGCTATTCAGGGTGGTGATCCGGTCCCCCGTAGTCGGGGCTGGTGAAGTCCGGGCTGGTGAAGCGGGGTCGGGGACTGGCGGGGGGGGCGCC
>NZ_LGCW01000138.1:0-2210 GCF_001279365.1 Streptomyces sp. NRRL F-5755
GGCTGTGGGTGGTACGGCTGCTGGTGAGGCGTCTGCTGGGGGTACGGCTGCTGCTGGTGCGGTGACTGCTGGGGGTACGGCTGCTGCTGGTGCGGTGACTGCTGGGGGGCGGGGGTCTGGGTCTGGCCAGGGATGTAGGGGTTGCGGTTGGCGTCGAGGGTCAGGTGCCAGACGCGGTCGGCGTGGGTGTGGATGGGCTGCTGGCTGATCTGGCCGGTCTGGCTGTCGACCCAGATGACACGGCCGTTGTGGTTGACGGCGTTGAAGACGTGCGCGCCGCCGTCTGTACCGTCAGGGTTCTTCGGCCAGGTGACGAGGACGGCAGCGCCGGCGCCATGGCCTGCCTGGCGGAGTTCGTCGGCGATGCGGGCATAGCTGTCCTGCGCGCCGTTCCCCGAGTCGCGGAAGGGGGTGCCCGCCCAGTTCATGATGTTCTGGGCACCGTCTCGCTCACCGCTGAACCGGTCGAGGTTGCCGTTCTGGTCCTTGTCGAACGTACGCGGCGCGGAGACCTGCGGGTTGCCGTACCAGGACTCGAGGAATGAGCGGGTGCAGTCCGCGCAGTTGTTGGAACGCCCGGGCACCCGAGTACCGCCGTCGTTCTGGTAGCGGGCCCACGGTTGGAACGGGTCCGGGTGCAGCTGCGGGGTGCCGTCGGGGTTGCGCGGGACGACGTTCAGCAGCGCTTGCTGGTCGTGCGGGAACGGCGCGTACAGGCCGCTCGGGTGGTGGTTGAGGCTGTTGCGTACGTCCTGATAGCTCGGGCGCGGCGGGTGCTGAGGAGCCGGAGGCTGTTGCTGCTGTGGGGGCTGTTGGGGGTACGGCTGTTGGTGCTGTTGTTGCTGCGCCTGGTTCTGGGCGTGGTGGGGCTGTGGCGGTTGCTGGGCGTAGTGCTGGGGCAGTCCCTGGTGCGGTTGGTGGGGAGCTGCGTGCTGCTGGTTGGGGTGGTGCGGCTGTTGGTGCTGTTGGTGGGGGTTGGGCTGGTGGCTCTGGAGGGTGGGCTGGTGAGCCTGTTGGTGTGGTTGCTGGTGGGGTGTTGCTTGGTGTGGCTGTTGGTACGGGTTCGGCTGGTGCTGGGGCGGCTGGTGGGGGCCGGGCTGGTTCGGGTTCGGGTTCGGATGGTGAGGCTGCTGGTAGGGGTTGGGGGCGTTCGGGTGCGGGACGGCGGGTTGCTGGGCGTCCGGGCGGGGGCGGTTCTGGTCGGGGCGTGACGTATCCGGGCGAGGGGTGCCAGAGCGCGGCGTTTCGGGGCGTGGCGTGTTCCGTTCAGGCCCAGAGCTGTGCTGCTGCTGTTGGTTCTGTTCGGGACGGGGCTGGTCCGGGCGGGGGTGCTGTGTGTGGTCCTGGATTGCCTGGGAGCCGTCGGGGCGGCGGGTGTCGGCGGGCGGCGTGGTCGGTGTGTCGCGGCGCGGGCCGTCCAGACGCGGGTTGTAGGCCGGGCGCTCGGGGCGCTGTTGCTGGGTGACGTCCTGAATGGGCCGACGGCCGTCGGGCCGGCGGTTGGGCTGGGAAGAAGCGTTCCTGTGGGGTGTGCTGGAGCTCGTGGTGGCGGGGCCCGGCTGGGAGGGCACGGCGGTGGGGGCGCCCATCACCGGACCCGGGTTCTGCGGGGTGTTCTGCTGAGGGGCGGGCGAGGGCCCCGTGTCGGGTGTGGGGGTGTGCGCGGTGGTGGGCGGCGGGGCCGTCGCGGTGGCCGCGGACTGGGTGGACAGCTCGGTTTCGTCCCCCACGTGCGGCATCGGGTCGCCCGGTGCGGGGTCGCGCTGCTGTATGGGCTGGCTGTTGGAGGGGGAGTGCTGGACAGGAGCGCCCTGGGGAGGCGCGCTGACGTGCGGTACGGAGGGGCGTCCGCCACCGCTGCCGTTGCTGGAGCCGCTGTCGTTCGGGGCGGAGCCGGAACCGTCGTTGCTCGGCGGATTGCCGCTGACCGGGCCGGGGCTGGGTGCGGAGGGCCTGGGCTCGGAGTCGGGAGTGCCGACGGGGGTGTCCTGGCGCGGCATCGGCTGGTCGGGTGCCGAACGGTCCGGGGCATGACCGGTGTCGGGGGCAGGCGCCGGGGCGGTGGCCGCGTCCGGGTGGGTGGGGGACGACGGCCCCGGGGTGGGTTGGGTGGTGATGTTGTTCGGGTTGTGGTCGGGGTTGGGGCGGGCTGCGTCGGGGGTGTGGTCGGGGGCCGGCTGGGTGGTGATGTTGTTGGGGTTGTGGTCGGG
>NZ_LGCW01000139.1:0-2162 GCF_001279365.1 Streptomyces sp. NRRL F-5755
GGCGGGGGTGGAGGGCTGGTGGCCGGGGGTGTGTGGGGTGTGCGGGCCGGGGGAGGTGCCGCCGCCATTCGTACCGGATGCGCCGCCCACGCCGGACGAACCGCCCATACCGCCCGCGGCGGACGTACCAGATGTACCGCCCGTACCGCCCGTACCGAGAAGGCGGGCCGCGCCGCCCAGTTTGTCGCGCAGGCCGGGGCGCGGCTGCGGTTCCGCCGCGCCCGGCGGACCCGGCGACGGCGGCGGTCCGCTGCCGCCCGCCGCCTCCACCACCGCCTCGGGCGTACCGAGCCGGGACAGCACGCGTCTGACGCCCGGCACCGTGTCCGGCTTCGCCGCGTCCACCTGTGCCCGCAGCTCGGCCACCAGGCGCATCCGCGCCCCGGAGGACAGCCCGCGCTGCTGGGCCAGATCACCGACCCGGCTCAGATAGTCAAAGACCAGCTGGTCGCTCTCGATCCCCACGAAATCCCCTGTGGCACAGCCCGGTTCCTCCGGAGACGGTACCGCCGATCGCCCCCGCCGCGGAGGCGGCACAGCGCCGCGACCGGCGGCGGCGCGGCGCTGCACCCGACAACGTCAGCGGCCCCCGCTACCGTGTAGCGGATGAGTGAAACACCCCGCACGCTCGCCGAAGAGCTCCGCACCCGCCCGGACAGCGGGCTCGCCGACCTGCTGCGGGCCCGTCCCGACCTCCTCAACCCGGTCCCCGGCGACCTGACCCAGCTCGCCACCCGTGCCGGTACCCGCGCCTCCGTCGTGCGGGCCGTGGAGCGCCTGGACCGTTTCGCGCTGCAGACCGCCGAGGCGCTGGCGGTGGCCCCGGACCCCTGCCCGTACGAGACGCTGCTCGGCCTGATGGCGGGGGACGCCGCGGCGGAGGTTCCGGCGCCGGAGGCGGGGGTTACGGCGTCGGGGGCGGAGGTTACGGCAGCGGAAGCCGGCGTTCCGGCAGCCGACGCGCCGGACGCGGACGCCGATCTGCCCTCCGGCACCCGCTCCGCCATCGCCGCCGAGCTCCCCCGTGCCGTATCGACCCTGCGCGGACAGGCGCTGGTCTGGGGCGGTGACGACCGGCTGCGCCTCGTCCGTACCGCCCGCGAACTGCTCGCGCCCGGACCCGCGCACCCCTCCCCCACCGGCCTCGGGCCGACCGTCGCCGAGGCCACGTCCGGCATGTCGCCCGGCCGCCTCCAGGAGATCCTGGCCGCCGCCGGGCTGCCCACGACCCACGACCCGGTGACCGCCGTCGCCGCCCTGACCTCGCTGTTCGAGGACCGTACGCGGATGGCCGCGCTGCTCGCCGAAGCCCCCGGGGAGGCGCACGGCGTCCTGGACCGGCTGGTCTGGGGCCCGCCGTACGGCGCCGTCACCGACCGGCCCGCCGCGCACCTGCAATGGCTGCTCGACCGGGGCGTGCTGCTGCCCGCCGGGCCGCGCAACGTCGTCCTCCCCCGCGAGGCTGCCCTGCACCTGCGCGCCGGGCGTGCGCACCGCACCCCCGAGCCGCTGCCGCCCGCCCTCGCGCCCGCCACCGAACGCGATCCACAGCTTGTGGACAGCGCCGCGGCGGGCCAGGCGTTCACCGCCCTGGCCACCGTCGAGGAACTGCTCAAGGAGTGGGACCTCGGCGGGCCGGGGGTGCTGCGCGCGGGCGGGCTGAGCGTACGGGACCTCAAGCGGACCGCCGCCGCCCTGGACTGCACCGAACAGGTCGCCGCGTTCTGGCTCGAACTCGCCTACGCCGCCGGGCTGGTGGCGTCCGACGGCGAGGCCGACGAGCGGTACGCCCCCACGCCCGCCGCCGAGGACTGGCGGCAGCTGCCCGCCGAGGAGCGCTGGGCGCGGCTGGCCACGGCCTGGCTCTCGGCGACCCGTACGGCCGGCCTGGTCGGCACCGCCGATCCCAAGGGCCGCACCCTGTCCGCGCTCGGCCCCAACCTCGACCGGTCCCCGGCCCCCGAGGTGCGCCGCCGGACGCTCACGCTGCTCGCGTCCCTGCCCCCCGGCACCTCCGTACCGGCCGACGCCGTCCTGGACCGGCTGCGCTGGGAACGCCCGCTGCGCGGGGCGGGCGCCCCTGCCGGGGAACCGGGCGGCGCACAGAACAGCAGCCCGCAGGCAGGCCCCCGCCGCCCGGCCACCACTGCCTCCCCCTCCGC
>NZ_LGCW01000140.1:0-2119 GCF_001279365.1 Streptomyces sp. NRRL F-5755
CACACACCCCCCGTGACCACCCCGGGCCCCCAATCACCCCGAAGCCATCCAGACGTCCTTGCCCCCGCCCCGCCACTCGATGAGCCCCGGCGTATCCAGATCAATGTCCTCGCCATCCGGCGCCAGCCCCGCACGCCGCAAGAACTCGGCAACATCCCCCCGCCCATGCGCCAGCCCGACGATCTGCCCATGAACCGTGACCCGACGCCCACCCGACGGCGAGGGCGGATGAACAATCACCGGCAAATGCACACCCATACCTTCAGCCTGCACCGCCCGAAAGCACCCCGCATGTCGGCTATCACACGGAAGGCGACGACACGACGACAGACGCAGACGCGCCCCCACACAACGCGCCGCCCGTGGGCATGTGGACTTTCCGTGGACTCTGAAAAACGACGAAGCCCCAACCGACCTCGGTTGGGGCTTCGATCTAACCGCTCATCTGCGGCTTCTCACTGTGGGCACAACAGGATTTGAACCTGTGACATCTGCTTTGTAAGAGCAGCGCTCTACCGCTGAGCTATGCGCCCTGGCTGAGCCGACAGACTACCTTGCTTTCCGGGCTGCACTGCAAACCCGGGTTGTGGACGGCTCGGGGCGGGGGCCGTGGCCGCGCCGGATCATGCCCTCGATCGCGAACCAACCGGCCGCTGTGTTCGTTCCTACTGGGTGGGAGAATGGCAGCCGGGCCAGGGGCGATGCGATCGGGAGAGGGATGTGACGGCGACACACACGCAGCCGCGCAAGCAGCGAGTACGCCGTCGCCCCCGAGGCGGTCCGCTCCGGGACACCATGACTCTGCTCCTGCTGCCGCTGCCGTTGCTGGCCGCCGCTGCCCCGGCCGCCTTCGCGGGCGGTGGTACGCGGCGCTGGTTCGGGCGCGGGGAGAGCCAGCGCGCGGATGCCCAGGCGGCGAAGGACGCTGCGGCCGCGGCGTTCTACGAGCTGGACACGGCCCAGCGTGACCTGCGGATCTCCATAGAGACGATCACCGCGGTCGACCGTTCCCCGGCGGCCGTGCGGGCCGCGGAGGAGTACGAGCGTTTCGGGCAGCGGATCGACGAGGTCAGCCAGGGCTATATCAGCGCCGTCGACGCCCACGACCTCGACCGGGACGACCTGGACGCCGGCGCGGCTTCGCGGGCGCGTGCCGACCTGACCCGGGCCAAGGACGAGCTGGAGCGGGTCAAAGCGGACCTCGACCGCTTCGCGCAGGGGCTGGGGCCGCTGCTGCAGACCGCGGAAACGCAGCTGGCGCGGCTCGCGCCGGCGGTCGAGCGGGCCCGGCAGGCCCTGCTGGCCGCGAGCAACGCGCTGGATTCCGTCCGCGCGCAGAACTACAAGGCGGACGACCTGGCGGCCCGGCTGGCCGCCCTGTCGCCCGAGCTGACCAAGCTGAACCAGGGCGCCGGGCAGCACGGCGTACAGGAGACGATCCGGCGCGCCGACAACGTACTGCGCCAGGCCGAGGCCATACGTACCGAGGCGGAGCGGCTGCCGGAGAAGGCCGCGGAGATCGACAAGCGGCTGGTATCGCTGCGGACCCGCGCGCAGGCCATCACGACGCGGGCGGCCAAGGTCGATCCCGTACTGAGCGAACTGCGCCGGCGCTACAGCGCGGCCTGCTGGCAGGACCTCCAGAACGTACCCGACCAGGCCGCCGACGCCGTCGCGCAGGCGGAGACCAAGGTGCGCGAGGCCCAGCGGGCCCGCGACGAACAGCGCTGGGCCGACGCCACGAGCCTGCTGGCGACCGCGCGGGCCCTGCTGAACACGACCGACGAGGCGGTCTCGGCGGCCGGTGACCGGCTGCGGCGGCTGGACGAGGTGTCCTTCGACCGCGAGAAGGAGGTCGAGCGGACGCGCTTCGCGGTACGGGACGCACAACGGCTGGCAATGGCCGGCCGCAGTACGCCCGACCCGCGGCACGCACGCCCCCTGGACGACGCGGTGGCGCGCCTGGAGCGCGCGATCGCCGGTCTGGAGGGACGGCACCCGGACTGGTGGCACTTCCTGACCGAGATGGAAGCGGTACGGCAGACGGCTGCCCGCGTGGTGCAGGAGATCCGCGAGGAGCGGGGTGGAGGGGCGGGGTGACGGGGTGACGGGGTGACGG
>NZ_LGCW01000141.1:0-2107 GCF_001279365.1 Streptomyces sp. NRRL F-5755
CGATCTGGCTCGCGCCCATCATGACGTGCCGGCGGCCCGTGGCGACCAGCGCCAGATGGCGGCGGAAGGGGAGCCAGCCCCCCCCCACCCGCGCCCCCGCGACGCCGCCCGCGGACAAACCGTCCGTCCCGCCCCAGACCGTGACGGACCGTTCCGCCGCGCCCCGCGACACCGCCGCCTTCCACCTCGCCAACAGCGGAGCGCTCTGGAACGGCGACCCGAAGCGCCCCGGCACCGCGCGTACGGAAGACGAGGCCGCCCCCGACGACCTGCCGCCCCCCACCGGCCGCCCCCTCACCGGCCCCCTCGTGCCGCCGCCTCCCGCCACCCCGCCGTACACGCCGCCGGCCCCGCACCGCTCCGTGCGGCGCACCGCGCTGGCCGCCGCCGGACTGGTGCTCGGCGTCGGCCTCGTCGCGGGCGCCGCCGCAGGCACCTGGCTCGCCGACGACGCCAACGGCAGCCCCGCCGCCGAGGCGGTCTTCGCGCACGGCCGCGAAACCTGGCACAGCGCCCCCGTCGACACGCTCTTCCCGCCCACCCTGAACGGCCTGGGCACCGGCCCCGGCGGCGCGGACCGCACCTGGATCCGTATCGCCGTCGCGCCCGACAGCGGCTGCGCGGGCGCCTTCGATCCGCTGCTGACCAAGGCGCTCGCCCCGGTGGGCTGCAACCGCCTGGTACGCGCCACCTACGTCGACGCCACCCGCACCAGCGTCATCACCGTCGGTGCCGTCTCCACCAAGGCCGACCGCACCGGCATGCAGGATCTGCGCCGCCGCTTCGCCAAGGAGCACCTGGACACCCGTAGGGACCTGATGCCCCGCCCGTACGCCGCCAAGGGCACCCCCGCCGCCGGCTTCGGGCCCGCCCAGCGCGCCAGCTGGAGCATCCGCGTCCTCGACGACCTGCCCGTCGTCGTCTACGGCGTCTCCGGCTTCGCCGACGGCCGTACGGTCGACGACCCGCAGCCCGCCGCCGAGGCCACTCGTACCGGCGCCACCACCGCCCCCGCCGAAGCCGGACTCGGCCACGACGCGAAAGCCGTCACCGACCGCATCGAGCAGACCTTCCGCAAGCAGGCCGCCAAGGGAACCACGGAGCCGCAATGACCAGGAGGCCCCTGCTGCGCGCCGCCGGCGTCGCGCTGTCCGCCGCCGCGCTGACCGTCCTGCCCGCGCTGCCCGCCCACGCCGACGGCATACGGGCCCAGGAATGGGCGCTCAAGGCCATGAACACACAGGACGCCTGGGAGACCACCAAGGGCGAAGGCATCACCGTCGCCGTCCTGGACACCGGCGTGGACGCGAGCCACCCCGACCTCCAGGGCCAGGTACTGCCCGACAACGACCTGGTCGGCTTCGGGGCGAGCCCCGGCGACAAGGCGTGGGCGGAGCACGGCACCGCGATGTCCGGCATCATCGCCGGCCACGGCCACGGCGCCGACCGGGCCGACGGCGTGATCGGCGTGGCGCCCGAGGCGAAGATCCTGCCGGTCCGGGTGATCCTCGAAGACAGCGACCCGGAGCGCAAACGCGCCCGCGCCGAGCGCGCGGGCGCCCTCGCCGACGGCATACGCTGGGCCGCCGACCACGGCGCCGACGTGATCAACCTGTCCCTCGGCGACGACAGCAGCTCCGCGCACCCCGAGCCCCGCGAGGACGCCGCCATCCAGTACGCGCTGGGCAAGGGCGTCCCCGTCATCGCCTCGGCCGGCAACGGCGGCAAGGACGGCGACCACGTCTCCTACCCCGCCGCCTACCCCGGCGTGATCGCCGTGACCGCCGTCGCCCAGGGGGGCCCCCGCGCCAACTTCCCCCCCCGCCGCTGGTACGCCACGGTCTGCGCGCCCGGCGTCGGCGTGGTCATCGCCAACCCCGACCGCAAGTACTACGAGGGCTGGGGCACCAGCGCCGCGTCCGCTTTCGTCTCCGGCGCGGTGGCCCTGATCCGCGCCGCCCACCCCGACCTGAGCCCCGCCCAGATCAAACAGCTCCTCACCGACACCGCCCAGGACGCCCCCGAAGGCGGCCGCAACGACGAACTGGGCGCAGGCATGGTCGACCCGGCCGCCGCGATAAAAGAGGGCAACACCCTCAAGCCGGCC
>NZ_LGCW01000142.1:0-2056 GCF_001279365.1 Streptomyces sp. NRRL F-5755
GGCGGCCAGGGCGGCGGGGAGGGTCACCACGTCGATCAAGGACGCGGCCTGGGAACCCCCCAGACCCACGAAAACGCCCCCCAGCCTCCGCCCCCCCTTCCCCATCCCCCCCCTTTCCCGCCTCCCCCACCTCCCCAACCTCCCCCTCGGGCCGTCCAGCCTCACCCCCAGCCGCCCCCTCACCCTCCATCTCCCCTGCCGGCCCCTCCACCCCGTCACACCTTCCACGGCTCATGAGCCGCCGCACCGTACGCACCAGATCCATCGGCTCGAACGGCTTGGCCAGAAACGCATCCACCCCCACCGCCTGCCCGCTCTCCACCTCCGCCTGCGTACAGGCACTCACGATGGCGAGGGGTATTCCCCGCGTCCGCGGATCGGCCCGCAGCCGAGCCGCCGTCTGCAGCCCGTCGAGCCGGGGCATCACCACATCGAGCGTCACCACATCCGGAGCGACCCGATGCACGATGTCCAGGCACTCGGCACCATCGGCCGCGGTCACGACCTCGAAGCCCTCAAGCTCCAGGTTGACCCTGATCAACTGCCGGATGACCTTGTTGTCGTCGACGACAAGGACCCGGCCGGACAAGCCAGGCACACCTTGAGACTAGGCGCGCGCCTCCGGCTGCGTCCGGGTTTTCCCCACTTCCGCCCCGTCCGAGGGACCTTCCCCCGACCCCCACCCACCCCACCCCCACATGCGCTACTCCAACCCGTTCATGAACACCCCTCCGAAGCTGGTAGTGTTCTACCCGTCGCCGCAACACCGGCCGACAAGCCCCCGTAGCTCAGGGGATAGAGCAACGGCCTCCGGAGCCGTGTGCGCAGGTTCGAATCCTGCCGGGGGCACTTCGCCTGGACCAGTGTGATCATCCCGCTGACCAGCCCAAGTGCCGCGAACAAAGGCCCGTACCCAGTCTTACTGGATGCGGGCCTTTTCGCTGTTGCGCACCGATTCCGAGTGAATGGCGAGTGGGCACACGGCTGTCGCCCACCAACAGCAGCCGCTTGCTACGGCGGCACAGGCTCACGTGGCAGCAGCCCGCCCCGAGAAGTGGAATTCCCGTGATCGGCGTGGTCTACGACTCGGAAATGCGGTCCTCCTACTGGGTTCCCTTGACAGAGTACCGGTGCCGCGAGATCAGCAAGGGAAAGAAGTCAAAAGCGTACCGGTAGCAGAGGAAGGCCGTCCTGACGAGCGATGGCACAGAGGCGATGGCGACAACAATCCGTCGATGCATTGCCGATACCATCACTGTCGGCGTTTAGGCGGCGATGATTCCTGAACTCTATTAGCCGCCCGCGTCAAGCGCGGTCCGCCCATGAGCGTCATTTGGCTGGTCGCCTACTATGGACTGTCCTGGTATCTACTCATGATCGGCGCAAGGGCAGCCACCCACGGCGGGCCGGTCTATTGAGATTCTCGGCCTACCTTCTGATCCTGAGCGGATGGTACGTGGCACTGGGACGCTGCGCATCTCCTGCGCTATGGCCAGTGCCGGCACTATTCGAGGAAATCTACGTGCTCGCCGTCCCGTAGGTTGCCAAGGCTCGTCAGGCCGTAGGGGACCTTGATGCTGCACAACCGGAAGTCCGCAGCTTTCCGGTTGTCGCCTGGTCCCGGATACGAGGCATATGGCGTCCGGGCCGCAGCTGCGGCCTGGACAGAACTCCGGAACGCCTGCGTGACCGTTCCTCGATGAGCAATCCCCCTCGTCAAAGGTTCACGCAGATGCATGACTAGTGCGGGCCGGCACCACGACGTTGTTCGCGCCTCTGGACGTGGCGGGCGAGCGGGAAGAGCATCGGGTCGATGCACCGGCGGCCAACTCGCTCGGCACCTTGCGTTCGCCTGTAGTGTCGTCGGCCTCTTCTTGCTTCCTCGGATCTTCCCTGAAGGGTGTCGCATGACCAAGCACGTCACCGTGGACCTGACGAAGACTTCGCCCACGGTCTCCTTAGACGTCATTTCATTTGGAGTCGTCGATGGCAGATGAGGGTTGAGGCGATGGCGGTGAAGGCGAGGAAGTGTTCGGGCTTGCGTTCGTAGCGGCGG
>NZ_LGCW01000143.1:0-1980 GCF_001279365.1 Streptomyces sp. NRRL F-5755
GGGGGACGGGGGCGCGGGGGCTTCCGGTGGTTCCCATGCCGTGTCCGCCCCGTCCGCGTCCTCCTCCGTGACGTACGGCGCGCTGACCATCGACCGCGCCGGTCTGCTCGTCACCAAGAACGGCCGGGACGTCGTGCTCGCCCCCTCCGAGCTGAAACTGCTCCTCTTCCTGTCCGACTCGCCCGGCCAGGTCTTCAGCCGCCAGCAGCTCCTCGAACAGGTCTGGGAGCACAGCTTCTACGGGGACGTACGGCTGGTGGACGCGTGCGTGATGCGGCTGCGCGCCAAGATCGAGGACGATTCGCGTACGCCCGTGTACGTACAGACGGTACGGGGCTTCGGCTACCGGTTCGGACCCTTGTGAGCACCCGCACGTCCCCGGGAGGGACCGCGCCGACGCGGGGCCGGGAGTGGCCGGCCGCCGCGTACACCCGGCTGCGCGGGCTGCGTACCCGCCTCATCGTCGGCTTCCTCGTCGTCTCCGCGCTCAGCGCGCTGATCACCGCCGCGCTCACCTTCCGGCAGGCCCGTATGGCGATACTGGCCCGCACTCAGAACACCGCCGTGCACGACCTGCGCGACCAGATGCAGTCCCTCGGCCCCGACCTGCCCTTCCCGCCCCGGCGCGAGGACCTGCAGAACCTCGTCGTCCAGCTCGACCGGGCGGGCGGCTCCCGCAACTGGCACACGTACGCGCAGTACGAGGACGGGCCGGTGGTGCCGGGGCCGTGGGGTGCGGGCGCCGGTTCCTCGGCGGGTGGGACGGGCGGTGCGGCCAAGGGCGGGGCTGCGGTCACCGACGGTCTGCGCAAGGCCGTACGCGAGCAGCACGCGCCGATCTTCCAGCGGGTGGACCGGGGCGGGCAGCCCTGGCTGGCGATCGGCATGCCGGTGGACTTCACGGACGCGGACGCGGACGGGGGTGGGGACGGGGCGGGCCGTACGGGCTCCAAGGCAACCCCCTCCGCCGCCCCTCAGCAGGGCCAACCCTCCGGCCTCATCGTCTACGCCGAGTTCGCCCTGACCGACGAGAAGGCCGACATCTCCGCCCTGGTCACCGCCGCCCAGGCAGGCGCACTGCCCGCGCTCGCGCTGGCCGTCGTACCCGCGCTGTTCGCCGCCCGCCGCGTACTGCGGCCGGTCCGCCGCCTGCGGGAGGCGGCCGAACGCATCACCTCCGGCGAACTGGACACCCGGCTCCCGGTGACCGGCCGCGACGAACTCGCCGATCTGACCGTCACGTTCAACGAGATGGCGCGCGCCCTGGAGAAGGACGACGCCGAACTGCGCCGTATGGAGGCCAACGCCCGGCGCTTCGCCGCCGATGTCTCGCACGAGCTGCGCACCCCGCTGGCGGCGATGTCCGCCGTGACCGAAGTCCTCGACGAGGACGCCGCCCGGCTGGACCCCGACACCGCCGACGCCGTACGCCTCATCAGCGACGAGACGACGAAGCTCGCCCGCATGGTGGAGGACCTGATAGAGGTCTCGCGCTTCGACGCGGGCGCCGCCGACCTGCACCTCGACGAAATCGACGTCGCCATGGCGCTCCGCAAGACGCTCCAGCTGCGCGGCTGGCAGGACCAGGTCGAGACCGACCTCCCCGAGGGCCTGCGGGCCCGCTTCGACCCGCGCCGCATCGACGTGGTCGTGGCCAACCTGGTCGGCAACGCGCTGCGGCACGGCGGTACGCCGGTCCGGCTGACCGCGTACGCAACGTCGGGACGGCTCCGTATCGACGTGGCCGACCAGGGTCCCGGCATCGACCCACAAGCGCTCCCGCACGTCTTCGACCGCTTCTACAAGGCCGACGCCGCCCGCGCCCGCTCCAGCGGCAGCGGCCTGGGCCTGGCCATCGCGATGGAGAACGTACGGCTCCACGGAGGCACCCTGCGCGCGGCCAACGCACCGGGCGGGGGAGCGGTGTTCACGGTGGAGGTGCCGGTGGATCCGTGGGGTGGGGTGGGGGCGGACGGGGCG
>NZ_LGCW01000144.1:0-1873 GCF_001279365.1 Streptomyces sp. NRRL F-5755
TCCCCTACGTCCACCATCAGCCGGACGTGCCCTCGCCCCACCACCCGGACGGCGAACTCCAGCAACGCCCGCGCCTACAGGCCGTCGAGGCTCCGGGCCATTCCGTCCCCCATCACCCCCACCCGGCGCACACCCGGCGCCCCCGAGGCGCCGGCACCGGCGCGTGCGCCGTCAGCCCATGTCGCGTTTCCGTACGGCGAGGTGTTTCAGTATCCCGGTCACCCGGTCCCGGGACTCGTCGGCGACATCCATGGCTTCCACGCAGGTCCAGTACATCCCTTCCTCGTCCGCCGCGCAGACCACTCCCACCAACGCCTCGCACACCTCACCGAGCAGCCAGGACAGGCCCCGCAGCGCCTCCTGGGTGTCCCGTACCTCGGACAGCTGGGCCGCCCGCGGCCCGCCGATCCGCGGTGCCGGGATCAGCAGGGCCGCGCTCGTCCTCCCTCCCGCATCACCCAATCCCCGCGCCCGGGACCGCACTTCATGCGGCCCGGATATCGCGAGATGACTGCCCACTGCCTCGGCCAGGGCCTGCGCCTGCCACGCCTCGACGACGATCTCCTCGACCGTCCGCGCCTGCGCTAGGCCGCGCCGACTGGCCGCGATGATGCGCACCGCATCCATCCGCGCCCCCCTCCCTCAGACCACGTCAGCTTCGCCGCATCTACCTGCCACTACCCAGCGTGAACTTCAAAGGCCCAAAAGGCCAGAGGAATTCGCAAATCTGTGGACAACCAAGACGATGTGGAAAGATCCTTCACTCCATAGAGTGACGATTGGCTCGTTCGGTCCCCTTCACCGGGAAGCGTGTCTCGTTGCGCTCGATCTTCGCGGCCAGCGCCCGCAGCACATCGATGCCCAGGACGTCGCAGAACTGCAGCAGGTAAGCCAGCACGTCGGCGACCTCGTCCTCGACCCGGCCGGCCGCCGTCGCGTCGGTCATGACCTTCGCCGACTCCTCCGGCGTCAACCACTGGAAAATCTCGACCAGTTCGGAGGCTTCGACGCTGAGCGCCGCCGCCAGATTCTTCGGGGTGTGGTACTGGCCCCAGTCCCGGGCGGCCGCGAAGTCCGCCAGCCGCCGCTGCAACGCATGAAGATCTTCACTCATACTCCTAGGTGTAGCACCTGCACCCCGGGCAGCCCGTCGGCGACCGCCGCGTCCCGTACCGTCGCCAGCAGCCGGACGTGCCCTCGCCCCACCATCCGCACGGCGAGCTCCAGCAACGCACGCGCCTGCCGGCCGTCGAGGCTCCGGTCCATTCCGTCCGCCATCAGCCCCAGCACCTGGCGGGCGGACAGCACCTCGCCCACCGGGTCCATCGCCAGCACCTCCGGCCCCGTCAGGAGCACCAGCGCGAGCGCGACGTAACGCAGCTCCCCGTCGCCGAGCTGTTCCAGCGGCATCGCCGGCAGGGCGCCGCGCTCGACCAGCGCCCGTATGCCGACCTTCCCCGCGAGCTCCACCGGTTCGGCACGCAGCCCCTCGACCGGCCCGGCGCAGCCGTCGCGCACCGCCTCGACCAGTACGGCATGCCGCCGCGCACACTCCCGGCTCGTCCGTCCCAGTACGGCGGGGAGGTTGTCGCACGCCGTACGCAGTCGACCGTCGCCGGCGGACCACCCCCAGCTCCCCTGTGAGACACCCCCGTCATCTGCCATCCCGTCGCCACCGGCCGCAACGGCGAACCCTCCCGACAGGGCCCCTTCGACCCGCGCACCAGCCCCCGTACCACCTCCGGTCACACCGGTCCCATCAGGGCCCCCGGCACCACCGCCCCCCGTACCACCACCCCCGCGGCCACCGGCCGTACGAGAACCACCCCCACGACCACCACCCCCGGAGCCACCTCCACCACCGGTTCCAGCC
>NZ_LGCW01000145.1:0-1821 GCF_001279365.1 Streptomyces sp. NRRL F-5755
GCTGGGGCAGCGGCGCGCCGCCCCCCTCCCCAACCCCCTCCCCCCCTGACCCCGCCAACCGCCAGCCCCGCACCTCCGATTCCTGCCCGCCCGCCCCGTGACCTCGTGAGGAGGCCCGGAAAGGAGAGAGCGCCGCCGTGCCCCCCACCGAATCCGGCATCGACCCCGGGTCCGAGAAAGCCTTCGACCACCCTCCCGAAGGCCCTCCGGACGACGCGCTCGACGACACCCTCGACCTGCATCTGCCCCCCGACATCACCGCCCTGTTCGGCGACGTGCCGCTGTCCGCCGACCCGGCCGACGGCTCGCGCGGCGGCCTGCTGCTCGACCACATCGCCGACTGGGGCCCGGCCTCCACCGCCGCGGGGCCGTTCCAGCTCGTACCCGTACGTATCGAGCGCGACCTGCCGCTGATCTCCGCCTGGATGAACGACCCGGCCGTCGCGGCCTTCTGGGAACTGGCCGGGCCCGAGGAGATCACCGCCGCCCACCTGCGCGCCCAGCTCGACGGCGACGGGCGCAGCGTGCCCTGCCTCGGCGTACTGGGCGGCGTGCCCATGAGCTACTGGGAGATCTACCGCGCCGACCTTGACCCGCTCGCCCGCTACTACCCGGCCCGGCCGCACGACACGGGCCTGCACCTGCTGATCGGCGGCGTCGCCGACCGGGGCCGCGGCATCGGCACCGCGCTGCTGCGCGCCACCGCCGACCTCGTACTGGACCACCGTCCGCAGTGCGGCCGGGTCATCGCCGAACCCGACCTGCGCAACGTCCCGTCCGTCGCCGCCTTCCTCGGCGCCGGGTTCCGCTACGCCGACGAACTCGACCTGCCCGACAAACGCGCCGCCCTCATGGTCCGCGACCGCGCCCATCGCCACCTCCTGTGACCACGCCCCGCACCCGCGCCCGCCGCCGTCGCCCACGCGCCGGCGGCTCCGGCCTGCCCGTCACTCCCACCGGCCCGCGCCGTCCCACCGACCGCTCCGCACACTCCTCCCGCGCCTTCGCACCTGGTCCCCCTTCTCAAGGCACTGTCCATGTAGCTCAGGTCTCGTCCCCAGGAGTCCCGCCTTGCGACCTTCTTCCGAACCTCTCCATAGCCCCGCGTCCGGCCCCGGCGACGCCGCGCCGCACGCCAACAGCATCCCCGCCCCCGACCACGCCTTCCCGGACACCGGCACCCCTGCCGGCGCGAGCGACAGCGGCCGGGCCTGGCAGCGGGCCGCCCGGCGACTGCTAGCCAAGACACTGGCGGAATTCGCGTACGAAGAGATCATCACCCCCGAATTGGAGCCGGAATCCGACCCGGACCTTGAGCCGGAGCCGCAACCCGAGCTGGAACTCGACCCGGAACCTGAGCCCGAGTCCGTTCCCCGCACTCCGGCCGTCCCCGGTGCTCGGGACGGCCATGAGCTGGGGGCCGTCCGCGGCCCATGTGGCGGTCAGGAACCCGGAGCGGTCCCCGGAGCCCGCGACGGCCACGAGCCTGGAGCCGCGTCCGGCGCCCACGAAGGCAACGCCTCCGGAGCCCACAGCGGCCCCCACGAGGGCCACAGCTCCGCCCCCACCACCGGCCAGCCGGACGCGGCCCCCCGCCCCGGTGCCGAGGCCCGCACCGCCGCCCCCGGAAGTCCGGGCGGCGCCCCTGAAGGCCCCGTCCCCGGAGCCGCCCCAGGCCCCCACGAGAGCGACAGCCACGCCCCGACCACCACCGGCCAGCCGGCCGTGGCCCCCCGCCCCGGCGCCGAGGCCCGCACCACCACCGCCCCCGGAAGTCCGGGCGGCGCCCCTGAAGGCCCCGTCCCCGGAGCCGCCCCAGGC
>NZ_LGCW01000146.1:0-1674 GCF_001279365.1 Streptomyces sp. NRRL F-5755
GGGGGCGTTTGCCGTGCCCTGCGCTGTTCGTGGGGGTGAGCCGCCGATCGCGACGAGGGCCTCGTGGTCGCCGGGTTGCCTGGCCGTATCGAGCAACCAAGGGGGCCCGTCGTCGGCCGGGCCCGAAAACTCTTCGGGCTCCTGGCCCGCCCCACTCACGGCTTTACGACGTCTTCCTGTCGAGAGAGGTCGGGGTGCCGCAGTGCTCGTTGCCGTCGGTCAGATCGTCGCGCACCAGGACAAGGAGTTGTGCCAGCTGCGAGCGCTGAGTGCCGGTCAGCGAGCGGAAGAGGCCGTCTTCCACCTCCTGCTGCGCGGCTGCCGCGTCTTGCAGCCGCTGCTGTCCCGCCTCCGTCAGCACGACTAGGTGGCGGCGCCGATCGCGAGGGTCACGCGTGCGCGTCACCAGTCCCTCGGCCTCCAGAGGATTGAGCTGCGTGACGAGCACGCTGGCCGCGGTATCTGTCTCGGCGGCCAGGTCGGTCTGCGCCAACGGACCGTGATCGTGGAGCAGCCCGAGGATATGGAACTGCCGCGGCGTGAGGTCATTGGCGGTGTGCGCATCCCTCAGACGACGCATGGCCTCGTGCCCCAGAAGCGCGAGCATGAGGCCGGGGCTGTTGCGGTGCTCGTCGATCAGCGCCGGGCCGGAGGCGGTGGAGGTAGCCGAGGTCACCCGCTCACTTTATCTCACGTGATCGTGTAGGTTATTAAATGAATCATGCATGTGAACGATTAAGGCACTGCAGGTATGTCTGCCTCCGCGCCGCCCCCTTCACCCGAGGAGCGCCATGTCGCCCACCCGTCCGACCCTGCTCCCCGATCCGAGTGCGGATCTGGGCCTGCACGGAACACGCGCCGTCGTCACCGGAGGAACCCGCGGCATCGGCGCCGCCACGGTGCGCCGTCTGGTCACGGCCGGCGCGCACGTGGTCGCCGTCGCCCGCAATCGAGCCGAAGTCCCCACCGGAGTACAAGTGGTGACCGCCGATCTGAGCTCCCCCGGCGGGGTCGAGCAGGCTGCAGCCGCTGCGCTCGACCTTCTGGGCGGCATCGACGTGCTCGTCGACAACGCCGGACGCAACACCCAGGTACCCGACGGCGTCCTCACTGCGACCGACGAGGACTGGCTGGCCAACATCGAAGCCAACCTGCTGTCCGTCGTCCGCCTCGACCGCCTCCTCGTCCCGCATATGACGGCACAGGGCCACGGGGCAGTCGTCCACGTGTCATCGAACGCCGCCCGTTACCCTCAGCCCAACGGTGCCCCGTACGCCGCCGCCAAAGCCGCCCTCAACGCCTACAGCAAGAGCCTCGCGACCGCCTGCGGCCCGCACGGCGTGCGCGTCACCGCGGTCATGCCTGGAGTCATCGAGACCGACGCCGTCGAAGCAAGCCTGCGGCAGGCGGCAGAACGCACCGGCCGCGACCTGGACATAATCCGCAAGGAGTTTCACCAGCGCCTCGCCGCCCCGCTCGGCCGCCCCGGACAGCCCGAAGAAGCCGCAGAGGTGATCGTTTTCCTCGCTTCCCCACGCGCCTCCTACCTCACCGGCATCACCATTTCGGTCGACGGAGGCATCCTCCCCACCCTCTGACGAACCGTCGAAGATCTCCTTGGGCACCAGCAGCTCATTCGCTTCCCGCGCAACGGAAGCCGATTACGGCTGGCGT
>NZ_LGCW01000147.1:0-1564 GCF_001279365.1 Streptomyces sp. NRRL F-5755
CCTACGGACAGCCCGCCTTCCACCCCGAACCGACCCAGTTCCCCCAGTCCCCCCACCCCGCCTCCCCCGGCCGGATCCGCCCATGAGCGGCCCGCTGCCCGACGTCCCGCCCGTCTTCGCCCTCGGCCCGCCGCGGCTGACCGCGGGCCTCGACCAGGCCGAACGGCTGGACCGCCGCGCGCACCTGCTCGTCCACGGCTCGCCGCCGTCCCTGCCCGCCGACCGGCTGGCCGAGCTGGCCGACGCCATCGCGCTGCGCGGCCGCGGCGGCGCGGGCTTCCCGCTCGTACGGAAACTGGCGGCGGTCGCCCACCACGCGCGGCGCACCGGCGTGCGGCCCGCGGTCGTCGTCAACGGCTGCGAGGGCGAGCCGGCCTGCCGCAAGGACACCGTCCTGCTGTGCCGTGCGCCCCACCTGGTCCTGGACGGCGCGCTGCTCGCCGCCGACGCGCTCGGCGCCCGCACCCTGGTGGTGGGTGTGACCAAGGACACGGCCGAACGGTCGGTACGGGACGCGCTGGCCGAGCGCGGGCTGCGCGACCGCCGGCGCGGGCGGTCGCCGCGCGCCCGGCTCGCACGGGTACCGGAACGGCTGGTCTCCGGTGAGGCGTCCGCACTGATCCGGGCCGCGGAGGGCGGACCGGCGCTGCCGCCGGGGCGGCGCGTGCGGGCCGCGGAGTCGGGGCTCGGCGGCGTACCGACGCTCTTCTCCAACGCGGAGACGTTCGCCCAACTCGCCGTAGCGGCCCGGCTCGGCGCGCACCGGTACGCCTCGACAGGCGCGCCCCGCGAACCCGGCACCCTGCTCCTGACCGTGTCCGGCGCGGTGCCCTCCCCCGCCGTCGTCGAGACACCGAGCGGGGTGCCGCTCCCGTACGTCCTCCAGGCGTGCGCCGCCGATCCGTCCCCCGGCGGCGTCCTGGTGGGCGGCTACCACGGCGCCTGGCTGGACGCCGCGACCGCGTACAGCACGGTCGTCACCCGCGAAGCGCTCGCAGCCGGCGGTGGCGCGCTTGGCGCGGGGGCGGTGCTGCCGGTCCCCGCCGACACCTGCCCGCTGGGCGAGTCCCTGCACGTAGCGCGCTGGCTGGCGGCGGAGTCATCGGGCCAGTGCGGGCCCTGCCGCCTGGGCCTGCCGTCGATGGCCGAAGCGCTGGCGGACATCCTCGCGGGCGGCGGCCAGGAGGCACTGGAAGCCGTACGGCGCGCCGCGCAGGCCGTGCACGGGCGTGGCGCGTGCAAACACCCGGACGGCGCCGCCCGATTCGTACTCTCCGCACTGTCCGCCTTCCCCGACGATTGCGCCGCGCACGTACTGGGCGGCGGATGCGGCCGGGAGACCACTGGTGTGCTCCCCCTTCCAGCGCCGGAACCAGCGGGCGCGGCCGACGGTACGGGCACCGGAGCCGCGGACCCGGCTGCCGCCGGGAGCCGGCTGGCCGTGGACTGGACGCTGTGCGAGGGCCACGGCCTGTGCGCGCGGCTGCTGCCCGAGACCGTACGCCTGGACCCGGACGGCTACCCCCTGATCACGGACACCGCCCTCCCGCCCCGCCTCCACCCC
>NZ_LGCW01000148.1:0-80290 GCF_001279365.1 Streptomyces sp. NRRL F-5755
CCGTACCGCCCTGCGGCGGCCCCGGCGGTACGGCGGCTACACCGCCATCCCGTACACGATCGTGAACAGCGTCCCCAGTGAGCCGATGATGAAGACCCCGGTCAGGCCCGCGACGATGAGGCCCTTGCCCTGCTCGGCGCTGAACGTGTCGCGCAGCGCGGTGGCGCCGATGCGCTGTTTGGCCGCACCCCAGATCGCGATGCCCAGGCAGAGGAGAATCGCTACTGCCATGACCACTTCGATCATCACGCGCGCTTCGTTGCCCAGCGTCCCGAACGGGCCCCAGTTCGGGGCGATTCCGCCAATGATGGTGGTGATGTCGCCCTTTTCGGCCGCCAAGTACATGTATGAACTCACCGCCCCTAATGCGTAGTTGCGCAACCCGCGCCACACGGTGCGGGCCGGCCTCTATCTTCGCTGACAAAACCGCCATCGCATGTCGACTTGACGGCTTTCTTTGACGGATCCCGTGGGGATTCCGTGCATACGGGGACGCGCGGCGCTCCGGGGCCCATCAGCGTGACCGTGTGTATCACGCCCGGCCACCCCAGGCAATTGCCGCTAAAGCCCTACGAAGTGGTCGAACTCGCCGGCCTTCACCCCCAGGACGAACGCGTCCCACTTGGTACGCGTCGTCACCACGACGTTGTCCGGCTCGATGTTCGTCCGCAGGTAGACGTGGTCATCGTCCCCGAAGGCGACCTCGATGTACTCGGGCGCACTCTCGTCGTCCGTGGCCTTCTGCCAGTTGAGGTCGGCGGGGATGGGCGGGGTGGGCGGCATGGCCATTCCTTCGTAGGGACGGAAGCGGGTTGAGGGTCGGTCAGCGGAAGCCAGCCGCACAGCGGTCGGCCTTGACGGCCCGGAGGAAGGCGGCCCAGCTGGGGGCGGTGGCCCGCCCGACTGTGGCGGGATGGTCGCCCTCACGGTAGAGGATGGGGCCGCCGGGGTGGGGCGTCACCTCTATGCAGTCGTCCTGTCCGCTGCCGCTGTACGAGGACTTCTGCCAGATGGCCTGCGGCATGGCGGTTCCTTATGGGAAGGCATACATGCGGTGATGGTTCAGGGGCAGCGGGGCCCGGCCGCACAGCGGTCGGCCTTGACGGCCCGGAGGAACGCGGCCCAGCTGGGGGCGGTGGCCCGCCCGACCGCGCCGGGATGGTCGCTCTCACGGTAGAGGACCGGGCCGACGCACGGGGCCGCCACCTCTAAGCAGTCGTCCTGGGCGTGTGTGCTGTACGACGACTTCTGCCAGGCGAGCTGCGACATGGTGATTCCTTACTGCATGGCGTACATGAGGTGGTGGATCAAGGTCAGGGAGTCCCGGCCCTCATGAGACTCGGGCCTCGTCTCGGGGTCAACCGGCGGCAGCGCCAGTTCGGACAGCTTCGTGAAGATGGCGGAGTACCTGTCGACGTACTGGTGGTCGTGGAGCAGGACGGAGCCGAGCGGCTGCTCCAGCCGGACCGTGTCGAGTTCTCGCGTCGGACCGCCGAAGAGGGCGAAGGGACGGCTGTAGGCCGAGAAGCCACCGGCGGAGAACGGGAAGACCTGCACGGTGACGTGCGGCAGGCGCGCCACCTCGATGAGCCGGCGCAGCTGCCCGCGCATGATGTCGGCGCTGCCGACCAAGGTGTGCAGGGCCCCTTCGTGGATCACGGCGTGGTACGGCGTGCCCGGGGATCGTTCGATGATGCGCTGGCGGGCCAGGCGGAATTCGACACCACGGTCGATGGGTTCGTCCGTGACCTCGTCCGCCGCCATGGCGCACATGGCTCGTGCGTAGTCGGCGGTCTGGAGCATGCCGGGTACGGCCGACGACTCGTGCATACGGACGCGTGTGGCGCCGGCCTCCAGCTCGGCGAGGTCGAGGGCCGGACGCCCCATCACGTCGCGGTACTCGTCCCACCAGCCCTTCCCCCGATGCTGCGCCATCGCCATCAGCCCCTCGAACAGCGGCCCTTCCGCGCAGCCGTAGGAGCGCAGGAGGTTGTAGAGGCCGTTGCGGGGGACGTCGACGCGGCCGCTCTCGATGTGGCTCACGCGCTGGCGGTCGGCGTCGATCACGGCGGCGGCCTGGTCGCCGGAGAGGCCCGCGGCCAGGCGCAGTTTGCGCAGCTCGGCGCCGAGGCGCCGTTGGCGCTCGGTGGGCTGGGTTCTGGGAGCCATGGGTTCCTCCTCGGTGTCCGGCCGCAGTGTGGCGCGATTCCGCGGCAGAGAAACACGTTTGGGCCGGTCTGCCACTCGTCCGAGGGGGATTCCGGGGACTCGGTTGCAACTACCTCAACTTCGTCCCTAGCTTCATCGGGCAGGCCCTCGTGCGCCCCGCACCCCCCGGCCCGTGACCCGAGGAGGCCACACCATGTGTCCCACCACCGAGGCCGCTCACCATCCGCACACACTGTGTGACTTCTCGCTCGTCTTTCCGCCGGATCCGGGGTGGGTGCGTACGGCCAGGGACGCGGTCGGTACGGCGGTGCGGGGCGCCGGGCGGGGGGATCTGGCGGACACCGCGGTGCTGCTGACGTCCGAGGTGGTGACGAACGCGGTCAACGCCTGCCGCAGCAGTGGCTGTTCCGAGCCGGTGACGCTGTACGGGGAGTGGCCCGCGCCGGCCACGTTGCGGGTGCTGGTGCACGACGGGGCGCCGGGGCTGCCGGTCCAGCGGTGGCCTGCGGGTGACACGGTGGGCGGCCGGGGGCTGTACCTGGTCGGTACCTGTGCCGACGAGTGGGGCGTGTGCCGTCACGGGCCGGGGCGCGGGAAGTCGGTCTGGTTCGAGCTGGGGGGCTGAAGAACGGGGGCGAGCGGGCCGGTACGGCCACCGTGTGGCGAGGTACATGCCGAAAACGGCGGTGAAACCCGCCCGTTTGGGGGAGGGTTGTGGGGTGCGCAAATTCTGGGTGGCGGGTGGGCTCGGGGTCGGGCTGGTGCTCTGTTTCCTCGCGCTGCTCGTGGTGGGCGTGTACGCGGCCGCCGCGGGACTGGCGGGCGGCGCGGGCCGGGCCGTTGGGCTGGCCAAGGGGGCCGTACCGGCCGCGTACCAGCCGCTGGTGCAGAAGTGGGGCAACCTCTGCCCCGCCATCAACCCGGCGCTGCTCGCCGCGCAGCTCTACCAGGAGAGCGGCTGGAACCCCCGCGCCCAGAGCCCGGCGGCGGCGCAGGGCATCGCCCAGTTCATCCCCGGCACATGGCAGACGCACGGCATAGACGGGAACGGGGACGGCCGGCGGGACGTGTGGGACCCGGCGGACGCGATCCCGTCGGCGGCGTCGTACGACTGCGAGCTGGCGAAGTACGTGAAGGACGTGCCCGGCGACCCGGCGCACAACATGCTCGCGGCGTACAACGCGGGCGCGTACCGCGTCATCCGGGCGGGCGGGGTGCCGGCGATCAGCGAGACGCAGAACTACGTACGGATCATCACGACCCTCGCGAAGAGCTTCGAGGCGCCGGTGGGGCGGGTCGCGCCGTCCCGGCAGGCGGCCTCCGCGATCTACTTCGCCCAGGAGCAGCTGGGCAAGCCGTATCTGTGGGGCGGCAACGGCACACCGGAGCAGAACGGGCGTTTCGACTGTTCGGGGCTGACGAAGGCGGCGTACCACTCGGTGGGGATCGAGCTGCCGCGCGTCGCCAACGACCAGTGGAACGCCGGGCCGCATCCGAAGCGGGACGAGCTGCTGCCGGGGGACCTGGTGTTCTTCGCGCACCATCTGAACGATCCGCGCTCCATCCACCACGTGGGGATCTACGTGGGCGGCGGGTACATGATCAACGCGCCGTACACCGGCGCGGTGATCCGGTTCGACAAGATCGACAAGCCGGACTACATCGGGGCGACCCGGGTCACCGAGGACGGCGCGAAAGCGCTGCCCAGCGCGAACGCTGCGTGAACATGGGGCCCTGAACTGCGGACATCAGTCTCTCTTCGGTAACGTCCTGGTGATCATCCGGTAGAAGGTGGAACGGCTCGGATGCGCATCGCGTTTCCTAGGCGTGGAGACATGGCGGGGCCGTAGGAATCCGGCCACGCCCGACGACCACGGGGGTTGGCAGCACTCACACGGCGCTCGCGCGCGCGAAAGGTAAGGGGCCGCGGCAGATGGCTGGACTCGCAATGGACGGGTCGAACCCCGATGTGGACGTGCTCGACGGCATCAACGGCCTCGCGAAGGACGCACCGCACTGGCTCAACCGCGCCATGGAGTACCTCGGCGAGTACGGCATCATCGCCGGCCTCGCGGTGCTGTGCCTGATCGCCTGGTGGGGCGCCCGCAAGCGGCCGGACGCGCCGTCCGCCGTGGCGGGCCTGGTCTGGGCGCCGCTGGCGGCCGGTATGGCGCTGCTGGCCAACATCCCGATCCGGGCGGTGGTGGAGCGGCCCCGGCCGTTCAAGGACCATGCGGGCCTGGAAGTGCTCATCCCGGGCAAGAGCGACTTCTCGTTCGTCAGCGACCACGCGACGCTGACCATGGCGGTCGGTGTGGGGCTGTTCATCGCCCACCGCAAGTACGGCCTGATCGGTATCGCGCTGGCGCTGCTGGAAGGGTTCTGCCGGGTCTACATGGGCGTGCACTACCCGACCGACGTGATCGGCGGCTTCGCGCTCGGCACGGCCGTCGCGCTGCTGCTCGCGCCGGTGGCGCTGGCGCTGCTGGCGCCGGTGACGACCGCCGTGAGCCGCTCGCCCGGGTGGTGGCTGGTCCGGGCCGGCGGCCCGGCGGCACGCCCGGTGTCCGAGCCGGTGACGGCCGTACCACCGGTGTCCCACACGGAGCGGGACGAGGACCTGGCGGCGTAGCCGAGCGCGGCACGCCGCACATCGGGGGGAGGACGGGGCCACAGGGCCCGGTCCTCCCCCCGACGCATGACGGCCCGCTGCCCGCTGCCCGCTGCCCGCCGCGCGCTGAGTGCGAGGCCCGCGGTCAGTTCACGGACTGCAGACGACGGAACGAAACCGGCTGATTCAGACCGCCGCTGACGGGGAGGCAGGCGCCGTTGAGGAACGCCGCCTCGTCGCGGGTCAGCATGGCGATCGCACCGGCGATGTCGTCGGGGACCGCGGTCCGGCCGCCGGGAGTCAGCGCCGCCAGTACGGGCGGGATCGCGGACGGCAGGTGGCTGCTGGTTCCGGTGGCGACATAGCCGGGATGGACGACGTTGACGGTGACGCCCGGCCCGGTCAGCTCATCGGCGGCGTAACGGGCGTACGCGGCGAGCGCGGCCTTGGTGACGCCGTTCGCGGTCATTCCCGGGGCGGAGGGGCCCTCGGCGTGGAGGGAGCCGATCAGGATCATCCGGCCGTATCCCCGTTCCAGCATGCCCGGGGCCACGGCCGTGACCAGCCGGTGCGTGGCGGCGACGTCCTGGCCCACCTTGGCGGCCAGCTGCTGCGCCGGCAGCTCCAGAAGGGGGGCGTGCGGGTAGGGGGCGGCGGCGTTGGCGACGAGGATGTCGACCCCGGTGGCGAGCCGGGCGACGGATTCGATCAGCCCGGAGGCGCTCTCGGGCGCCGCTTCGGGCGCGGCCAGGTCGAACGGGACCGCGTGCGCGGGGACCTCGTGCTCGGCCCGGAGGCGCAGCGCCAGCTCCTCGGCGGCGTCGCGGGCGCTGCGGTAGGTGATGATCACGCCGGCGCCCATGGCGGCCAGGGACCGGGCGGCGGCCGCGCCGATGCCCCTGCTGCCGCCGGTGACCAGGGCGGTACGGCCGGACAGCGGCCGTCGGGCGGTCATGCCTGCCGGCCGTGGTGGACCGAGCGGACCCGTACGAGGGTCGGGTCGTAGGCTTCCGCGATCGCCGCCACCTGGCCGATGTGCGCGCGGACGTCGGTGCGCCGCAGCGCTTCCTCGTACTGCTCCTCGCCCGCCCACTGCGCGTAGTTGACGACGCGCCGGCCGTCCAGGCTGACGTGCAGGTTCGCGGACACGAAGCCGGGCACGGCCAGGAACACGTCGCGGGTCGCCCGGTCGAGGGCGTCGGCGAGTTCGGTCTGCCGTCCGGGGGTGACGGTGAAGACGTTGACCAGGGTGATCAGGTCGGCGTCGGGGGAGATCGTGGTGCTGCTCATGGCGGGTGCTCCCAAGGGCCCAGTGTCAGGAGTTTGACATCGAGGACTGTATGGATGCCCTCTGGCGGTGTCAAACTCCTGACATCACAGGGAGGGGTCACAACGCCTGCGGAAACGTCCTGAACAGCCCGTTCGGGTCGTACTGCTGCTTCAGCTTGGTGAGCCGGCCGGCGGCCGGACCGTAGTAGGCCCTCTTCCAGTCGGTCAGGGCCGCGTCCGTGTAGTTCTGGTACGCCGCGCCCGACGCGTACCGCCGCATCGCGCCGTGCACGCTCGCCAGCCACGCGCTCTGCGCGGAGCCGGAACCGCCCGCCTTCCAGGACGCCAGGTACTGCGCGAGGAAGCGCGAGCGGCGGTGCACGAAGGCGGTGTCCGTGGGGCGGACCCGGTTGATCGCGCCGCCCAGCGCGGTCAGCGACGCGTTGCCCGCCACGCCCTTGCGGCTCGCCGCCTCGATCTGGCCCAGCAGGGCCCGCATACCGGCCGCGTCCAGCGAGCGGTCGAAGAAGTCCGAGCGGGCGGCGTACGTCTCGCGGAGCAGCTTGCCCGAGGCGCTGCGCCCGGGGACGTCGCCGGGCAGATGGCACTGCTCGGTGGTCTTCGAGGAGCAGCCCGCGTACGACTCCATCGCGTCCAGGTACGAGGTCGGCGTCAGGCGCACCGACTTCGCGGGGCCGGGGCCGCCCGCCCGGTCGGCCAGTTTGTCCACGGCGTTCTGGAGGTCGCCGTACGAGCCCAGGGAGAACGCCGCGACGGCGACGGACGGGGTGCCGCCGGGGTGGGCGTCCAGGTGTAGTGACGACCATATTTCGCCGGGCTGGGCGGGTCCCCACTCCTGCCAGGCGCGCAGGACGGCGGTGGCCTTGGACCAGGGCCAGGTCATGTAGGCCATGACCGAGCGGGGCGCCGCATGGGTCCGGAAGCGGAGTTCGGTGACGACGCCGAAGTTGCCGTTGCCCGCGCCGCGCAGCGCCCAGAAGAGGTCGCTGTTGCGCTTGGCGTCGCACTCCACGGTCTTGCCGTCGGCCGTAACGAGGGTGGCGCCGACCAGGCTGTCGCAGGTCAGGCCGTACGCGCGGGACGCGACGCCGTGGCCGCCGCCGAGGGTGAGGCCGGATATGCCGACGGACGGGCAGGAGCCGCCGGGGATCGTGGCGTTGTGCTTGCCCAGGCCCTCGTAGACCTCGATGAGCTTGGCGCCGGCGCCGATGCGGGTGATGCCGCCGGACGGCGCGGAGACGGAGTTCAGGGCCGATACGTCGACGATCAGCGCGCCGTTGCCGCTGGACCAACCGGCGTACGAATGGCCCCCGTTGCGTATCGCGACGGGGGCGGCGTAGCGGCGGGCGAACGACAGGCACTCGGCTATGTCGGACGGATGGCGCACATACGCCACGGCCGCGGGCTTCAGATTGTCGAAGCGGGTGTTGTACAGGCGCCGGGCGGTGTCGTACGCGGCGTCCCCGGCCTGGATCAGCTTGCCGTCCAGGCTCTTGCGCAGCGCCTCCCAGGACGCCTTGTCGGCCGGGCGCTTGGCGGCCCGTGACCCCGCCGTCAGGGTGACGCCGCCGGACGACGGGCCGGTGCCCGGCGGGCTCGCGTGGCCGGAACTGCCGCCGCAGGCCGCGGTGACCGCCGTCGCCGCGAGTCCGCCGCCGGCTGCCAGTATCGTGCGCCGCTTCATCGTGAACTGCCCCTTTTGGGACCCCCGTGGGGGCCCGCGCGCCGTGGATGACTTCCCTCCACTCAGATGGGGCGGGAGGCGGGGGAGGTTCCAGGGGCGTGCTGACGGGCGGTCGGCCGCGGGTACGGCGCGACCGCCCGGGGGCTGTCGTCAGGGCTCGTCACGCGGGGGCGGCGGGGTTCGGGATCACTCCGCCCGCAGGTGCCGCTCCGCGTCCGTACGGGCCTGGGAGCGGGCCCGGCGGGCCGGGCCGTGCCAGCCGCAGCTGCAGCGGGCGAGGCAGAAGGATCCCCGTTCGACGGTGGTGGTCCGGTGGTCGGTCGGCTCTGAGGAGTGCGGTATCGGCTCTGCCGAGGCTCGGTCGTGCACGGCGCCAGGGTACGCGCCGGGGGTGTACGGGCGTGACGAAGCGGCCTGAACGGTCGTTGAACGGAACGGGTCGGGCTGCTCCGGGGCAACCGGAACATCTCGGTCCGGAACTTCACGAGCAGAGCGGCCGAGGGGGCTCGTACGCGATGGTGGTGCAGGACAGGCGAGGCGGCGCTGTCGCGGCCGCCGCGTGCGGGGTGGGGCTGGCGGTCGGACTGTTCACGACGGGCTGCTCCTCGAACGGGGCGGCGGCCGACGACCAGACCTCGGCCGGCCGCTTCGCAGACGGCCCGGTGGGCGGGTCCGCGGCCGGGCTGCCCTTCACCGACCGTGCCCGCCCGCCGGGCGCCCGGTCGTCCACCGGGGATCCGGACCCGGCGGGCGCGTCCGCCGCCGGGTCCCCCTCCGGCCGCACGGACTACGCCGCGGCCCTGCGCGCCTGCGCCGACGCCCTGGTCCGGGCGGGCTCCTCCCGCGTACGCACGGACCTGGAGACCACCAGCGGCGGCACCCGTATCGCCATCCGCGGCACCGGCGGCCACGACTACCGCGGGCGCACCGGGCAGCTGAACGTCCGCCTCCCGGACACCGGCGACGGCCGCGGCGCGGACCGCACGATCACGGAGATCCTCACGCCGGGCGCCCTCTACATGAAGAACCGCGGCGCGGGCGTGCCCGCCGACAAGTGGGTGCGGGTGGACACCGCCTCGCTCGCCGACGGCAATCTCGTCACTGGCGGCGCGACCGACCCGATGGCCGCCGCCGAACTGCTGCGCGGGGTGCGCGAGGTGACGTACGAGGGCCGGGAGCGGCTGGACGGCGCCTGGGTGCGGCACTTCAGCGGTACGACGCACATCGGCTCGGCGGCGCGCGCGGCGTCCCCGGCGTACCGGCCCGCGCTGACCGCGGCGGAGAAAGGCTTCACCACCGACGAGGTGGCCTTCGACGCGTATCTGGACGACGCCGGGCGGCTGCGCAAGGTCCGCCAGCGCTTCCGCTTCGCCAACGGCAGCACGGGGGGCACGTCGGTGACCTCCACCACCACCCTCCACGGCTTCGGCGCGCCGGTCCCGGTCCGGCTGCCCGACCGGCGCGACATCTACTCGGGCCGGGTCACCGCCGACGGCGGCTGAGGTCCGCGGGCCGGCGGGTGAGCACGGCCTGTGCGAACCGGCGGAAATGGTCCATCCGTGCCATGCGCGGAGCGTGCGCCCGTACCTACTCTGGGCGTAACCACCAGAAGAGTGGGGAGGCGCTCGAAGGAGGAGGTGTTGTACGTGGCCGGACACCGCAACCCGACGGTTCAGGACCACGTGGCCCTCGTCGAGATCGACCTGACTGGTGAGTTGATGATCGCGGCGGCCGCCGCGAGCGAGGATCGGCTCAGCTCGGACCGTATCGACGAGGTGCTGGACGTGGACGCGGACCGCCCGCAGCCGGGGCCGGGGCCCGGCGGCCTTACGTGACGGGGCGGCGGCGCCGTGCGCGGCGGCGCGCGGCGGCCGTGCGTCCGGCGCCCGCTCTCAGGTGCGCAGCATCCGCTCGATCGCCCTGGTGGCTTCCTTGACCTTCTCGTCGATGGCCTCGGGTCCCTTGACGGCGGCGTCGGCGACGCAGTGCCGCAGGTGCTCCTCCAGGAGCTGGAGGCCGAAGGACTGGAGGCCCTTCGTGCTCGCCGAGACCTGGGTGAGTATGTCGATGCAATACACATCTTCTTCCAGCATGCGCTGGAGGCCGCGGATCTGGCCCTCGATCCGGCGCAGCCTCTTGAGGTGCGCGTCCTTCTGCTTCGCGTAACCGTGGATGCCCAGATCGTGATCGGTGACGGCGTCGGGGTCCGGCCGGACGGCGGTTTTCGGCCCGTCGGCGTGGCAGGCCGCGGCGGCTGCGGTGCTGCCGTCGGTGTCGGCGTCCGTGGTCGTCATGGCCATCTCCCGTGGTACGTAGGCGGTCCATATACCCCTAGCGGGTATATGGTACAGAAATTCGCGGGCGCGGGCGGTCCCCCGTGCAGAGCATGCTGCCCGATGGGCGACACTGAAGGAATGCCGGTTAGCTGTGGCTGGATGATGCGCCTAGCATCAACTCGACCGAATCCGATGCACCCCGAGGATTTCACGTGCGCTTTCGTCTGACCCCCAGGGAGACGAGCTTCTACGACATGTTCGCCGCGTCCGCGGACAACATCGTCACGGGCTCCAAGCTCCTGATGGAACTGCTCGGGGCGGACGCCTCCGCGCGGACAGAGATCGCCGAGAGGATGCGGGCGGCGGAGCACGCGGGGGACGACGCGACCCACGCGATCTTCCACCAGCTGAACTCCTCGTTCATCACGCCGTTCGACCGCGAGGACATCTACAACCTCGCCTCGAAGCTGGACGACATCATGGACTTCATGGAGGAGGCCGTCGACCTGGTCGTCCTCTACAGCATCGAGGAGCTGCCCAAGGGCGTCGAGCAGCAGATCGAGGTCCTGGCGCGGGCGGCGGAGCTGACCGCCGAGGCGATGCCGAACCTGCGGACGATGTCCAACCTCACCGAGTACTGGATCGAGGTCAACCGTCTGGAGAACCAGGCCGACCAGATCCACCGCAAGCTGCTCGCGCACCTGTTCAACGGCAAGTACGACGCCATCGAGGTGCTCAAGCTCAAGCAGATCGTGGACATCCTGGAAGAGGCGGCCGACGCCTTCGAGCATGTCGCCAATACGGTCGAGACGATCGCCGTCAAGGAGTCCTGACCTCCGGTGGACACCTTCGCGCTCATCGTGACCATCGGGGTCGCGCTCGGTTTCACGTACACCAACGGCTTTCACGACTCCGCGAACGCCATCGCGACCTCGGTCTCCACGCGGGCGCTGACCCCGCGGGCGGCGCTGGCGATGGCCGCGGTGATGAACCTCGCCGGTGCCTTCCTGGGCAGCGGGGTCGCCAAGACGGTCAGCGAGGGGCTGATCTCCACGCCCGAGGGCTCCAAGGGGATGGGCATCCTCTTCGCCGCCCTGGTCGGCGCGGTGGTCTGGAACTTGGTCACCTGGTACTTCGGGCTCCCGTCGTCGTCCTCGCACGCGCTCTTCGGCGGCATGGTGGGCGCCGCGCTGGCGGGCGGTACGACCGTCTACTGGTCGGGCGTCATCGAGAAGATCGTCGTTCCGATGTTCCTCTCGCCCGTGATCGGCCTGGTCCTCGGCTATCTCGTGATGGTCCTGATCATGTGGCTGTTCCGGAAGTCCAACCCGCACAAGGCCAAGCGCGGCTTCCGTATAGCGCAGACGGTCTCGGCGGCGGGCATGGCGCTCGGGCACGGCCTCCAGGACGCCCAGAAGACCATGGGCATCGTGGTGATGGCGCTGGTCATCGCGGATGTCCAGAGCGCGGGCGACGCCATCCCGGTCTGGGTGAAGATCGCCTGTGCGCTGACCCTGTCGCTGGGCACGTACGCGGGCGGCTGGCGCATCATGCGTACGCTCGGCCGGCGGATCATCGAACTGGACCCGCCGCAGGGCTTCGCGGCCGAGACGACCGCGGCGTCCGTCATGTACACCGCCTCGTTCATGTTCCACGCGCCGATCTCCACCACCCATGTCATCACCTCGGCGATCATGGGTGTGGGCTCGACGAAGGGCACCCGGGCGGTGCGCTGGGGCGTCGCCAAGAACATCGTCATGGGTTGGTTCATCACCATGCCCGCCGGCGCGGCGGTGGCCGCTCTGAGCTACTGGTGCGTCCACCTCGTGTTCGCGTGACGTGACCGCGGCCCGCGCGGGCCGTCCGTACGTTCTTGTGGGCCCGCCCTCCGAAGCCGGAGGGCGGGCCCTCGTCCTTGCGGTGGCACCGCCATGCAGCACCGAAAGGACGCACGGGGCCGGCCGGAGCCGGTGTCCCAGGCCCGGGCGGGCCCCGGAGACCGCCCCTCAGCCGAAGCGGCCGGAGATGTAGTCCTCCGTGGCCTGGACCGACGGGTTGGAGAAGATCCGCTCGGTCTCGTCGATCTCGACCAGCTTGCCCGGCTGGCCGACCGCGGCCAGGTTGAAGAAGGCCGTACGGTCCGAGACGCGCGCGGCCTGCTGCATGTTGTGCGTCACGATGACGATCGTGAACCGTTCCTTCAGCTCGCCGATCAGGTCCTCGATGGCGAGGGTGGAGATCGGGTCGAGCGCCGAGCACGGCTCGTCCATCAGCAGCACCTGCGGCTCGACCGCGATGGCGCGGGCGATGCACAGCCGCTGCTGCTGGCCGCCGGACAGGCCCGAGCCGGGCTTGTTCAGCCGGTCCTTGACCTCGTTCCAGAGGTTGGCGCCCTTGAGGGACTTCTCCACGACGTCGTTCAGCTCGGACTTCTTGTACGAGCCGTTCAGCCGCAGGCCCGCCGCCACATTGTCGAAGATCGACATGGTGGGGAACGGGTTCGGGCGCTGGAAGACCATGCCGACGGTACGGCGCACCGCCACCGGGTCCACGCCGCTGCCGTAGAGGTTCTCGTCGTCCAGCAGCACCTTGCCCTCGACCCGGCCGCCGGGGGTGACCTCGTGCATCCGGTTCAGGGTGCGCAGGAATGTCGACTTGCCGCAGCCCGAGGGGCCGATGAAGGCGGTCACCGAGCGGGGCTCGACGGTCATGGAGATGTCGTCGATGGCCTTGTGGCTGCCGTAGTACGCGGAGAGGCCGCTGACGTCGATTCGCTTGGCCATGGGGATCACTGCTTCTTTCGTGTCGCTGGGGGAGGAGGTCAGCGGCCGGTCTTGGGGGCCTTCCAGCGGGCGATGCCGCGGGCCACCAGGTTGAGGATCATGACGAAGGCGATGAGGACCAGGGCCGCGGCCCAGGCGCGGTCGTAGGAGGCATCGGAGCCCTGCTGCCACTGCTGGAACACATACAGCGGCAGCGACTGCTGGGCGCCTTCGAAGGGGTTGTTGTTGATCGTCTTCGCGCCCCAGACGAGCAGTAGGACGGGCGCGGTCTCGCCGGTGATACGGGCGACGGCCAGCATCAGACCGGTGGTGATGCCGCCGATCGAGGTCGGCAGGACCACCTTGAGGATGGTGCGCCACTTCGGTACGCCGAGGGCCAGCGACGCCTCGCGCAGCTCGTTCGGCACCAGCTTGAGCATTTCCTCGGTGGAGCGCACGACCACCGGCATCATCAGGATCGCCAGGGCCATCGCGCCGGCGAAGCCGGACGGGCCGAAGCCGAGGATCAGGATCCACACCGAGAGGATGAACAGGCCGGCGACGATCGAGGGGATGCCGGTCATCACGTCGACGAAGAAGGTGACGGCCTTGGCGAGCTTCCCGCGGCCGTACTCGACCAGGTAGATGGCGGTGAGCAGGCCGATCGGCGCGGCGATCAGGGCGGCCAGGCCGACCTGCTGGAGGGTGCCGATGATCGCGTGGTAGATGCCGCCGCCGGGCAGCGCGTCGGGCAGGGTGCCCATCGAGTGGCTGAGGAAGTAGCCGTCGAGGACCTTGAGGCCGCGCGCGACGGTCTCCCAGATGAGGGAGGCCAGCGGGACCACGGCCAGGATGAAGCAGATCCAGACCAGGCTGGTGGCGAGGCGGTCCTTGGCCTGCCGGGTGCCTTCGACGGCGGTGGCGAGCGCGTACGTACCGAGGATGAACAGCAGGGCGGCGATCAGGCCCCACTGGATGCGGCTCTCCAGGCCGCCGGCCAGGCCGATGCCGCAGCCCACCGCGACCGCGGCCAGGGCGAGGGCGGCCGGGGCCCAGCGGGGCAGCCGGGGCTGCTTGAGCGGCACCGGGAGCGGGGCGCTGTCGGCGACGCGCCGGGGCGGGGTGACCGTGTTGCTCATGCGTTGGCCCCCGAGTACTCCTTGCGGCGCGCGATGATCATGCGGGCCGCGCCGTTGACGAGCAGCGTGATGACGAAGAGGACGAGGCCGGAGGCGATCAGGGCGTCCTGCCCGAACTCGTCGGCCTCGCTGAACTTGCTGGCGATGTTCTGCGCGAAGGTGCCGCCGCCCGGGTTCAGCAGGCTGGCGTTGATCAGGAAGCTGGGGGACAGCACGGTGGCCACGGCCATCGTCTCGCCGAGCGCGCGGCCCAGGCCCAGCATCGAGGCGCTGATGACGCCGGAGCGGCCGAACGGCAGCACCGACATGCGGATGACCTCCCAGCGGGTGGCGCCGAGCGCGAGCGCGGCCTCCTCGTGCATCTTCGGCACCTGGAGGAAGACCTCGCGGCTGACGCTGGTCACGATCGGCAGGATCATGATCGCGAGCAGGATGCCGACGGTGAACAGCGCGCGGGGGGCCTCGTCGGCGTAGGAGAAGATCCCGGTCCAGCCGAAGTAGTCGTCCAGCCAGCTGAAGAGGCCGGTCAGGTGCGGCACGAGGAAGAGGGCGCCCCACAGGCCGTAGATGATGCTGGGCACGGCGGCGAGCAGGTCGATGACGTACCCGAGCGGGGAGGCCAGCCTGCGGGGCGCGTAGTGCGAGATGAACAGCGCGATGCCGACCGCGACCGGGACCGCGATGAGCATCGCGATCACCGAGCTGACGACGGTGCCGAAGGCGAGGACCGCGATGCCGAACTTGGGCTCGGGGCCCGAGGTGTTCCACTCGAAGTAGGTGAGGAAGTTCGCGTGGTCACCGGAGATGGCGATCACCGAGCGGACGGTGAGGAAGGCCGCGATGGCGGCCATGATCACCAGGAGGGCGATGCCGGAGCCGCGGGAGAGGCCGAGGAAGATCCGGTCTCCGGGGCGTACCGCCTTGCCGGACACCGAGGAGGCGGCCGGCGCGGGCGGTGGCGGGGCGTTGGATATCGAGGGTGCTGAATTCATGGTTTCTCCGGTCTGCGGAGCCCGGCGGGGGCTCCTGGCGCGGCGGTGCACCGGAAGGGCGGCGGCCCGCGCGGGGTGCGCGGGCCGCCGCCCGGTGGGTCAGGAGAGCGAGGAGACGGCCGAGCGGACCTTCTCCGCGATCTCGGTCGGCAGCGGCGCGTAGCCCAGCTCCTTCAGGGAGTTCTGGCCGTCCTTGCCGGCGATGTAGGTCAGGAAGGACTTGGTGGCGGGCAGCGTCTCCGCCTTGTTGCCCTTGTCGCAGGCGATCTCGTACGTGACGAGGGTGATCGGGTAGGCGTCCTCGGCCTTGGTGGTGTAGTTCAGCTTCAGGGCCAGGTCGCTGCCCTGGCCGACCTGCTTGGCCTCGGCGATGGCCTTGGAGGCGTTGTCGACGGTGGCCTCGACCGGGGCCTTGGCGCCGGTGTTCAGCTTGACCGTGTTGATCTTGCTGGCCGTGGCGTACGAGAGCTCGAAGTAGGAGATCGCACCGCTGGTCTGCTTGACCTGCGAGGACACGCCGGCCGAACCGGACGCGGCCTGGCCGCCCTTGCCCTCCCAGGTCTTGGCCGGCTCGTGCTTCCAGGCGTCGGGCGCGGCGCCCTTGAGGTACTTGGTGAAGTTGTCGGTGGTGCCCGAGTCGTCCGAGCGGTGGAACGCCTGGATCTTCAGGTCCGGCAGCTTGGCGTCGGGGTTGAGCTTCTTGATCGCCTCGTCGTTCCACTTGGTGATCTCCGAGTCGAAGATCTTGGCGAGGGTCGGTGCGTCCAGCACGAGGCTGTCCACACCGGGCACGTTGTAGCCGACCGCGATCGGGCCGCCGACCATCGGCAGGTTGATCGCCTGGCCGCCCTTGCAGATCTTCTTGGACTTCTCGACCTCCTCGGGCTTGAGCGCCGAGTCGGAGCCCGCGAAGGCGGTCTGGCCCTGGAGGAAGGTGGTGATGCCGGCCCCGGAACCGGTGGGCTGGTAGTTGATGCTGGTGTCCTTGCAGGCGCCCGAGTACGCCTGCACCCAGGCGTCCATGGCGTTCTTCTGCGCGGACGAGCCGGAGGCGAGCAGCTTGCCCTTGCCCTCGCACTTGATGTTGCCGGTCTTCGCCGCCGACGCCGCGCCGCCGCCACCACTGGTGTCGTCGGAGCCGCACGCCGACAGGGCCAGGGCACCGGTGACGGCGAGAGCGCCGACGGCGAGGGCGCGAACCCGGTTCTTGCGCTGCAGCTGCTTCACTGTCGTGAGTTCCTTCCTGGGGCGCGCCGCTTCTTCGGCGTGCGGTGGAGACGTGTGCGGTCACCGGGGCGGTGACCGGGATGGCCGCCCCGGCGGGGCGGGCCTGTGCCGGTCACTGTGCGGCGGCCGGAGCGGTGGGACAAGGGCCGCCGGAGCCGGTTGCCCAGCTATGCCGTGCCGCGCTCGCCCCGAAGGAGCGGCGCGCCGCTCGGTACGGCCGAAATTAGGCAGATCAGGTGAAGCTGCCGATGGAGGACGGTGAACGCAGGGTGAACCTCGGCCGACAGCTGGGGGTGGCATTCGTACGGCCCGGAATCCTCGGCGTCGCCCTGTCGGATTACCCGCCGGTATGGCAGCATCCGCGCCTGTAGGGGTGCACGAATCGGTGCGGATCGAGCCGGAGGTGGCTGGTGGGGCGGCAGGGGGCAGGGCGGGGCATTCGCGGTGCGTACGGCATACGGGATGTACGGAGCGTCAACGGTGCGGCGGGGGTGCCGGGCGCGGCGGGGCCGATCGGTGTACCGGGCCGCCGCGGCAAGGGGAGCCGGCCGGGCGTACGGGGGCTGCGCGCCGCGGTGACGGCGACGGCCGTGGTGCTGGGCGTGACGGGGATGCTCGCCGGTACGGCACCGGCCGCGTACGCGGACCCCGGGCCGACCGTGTCCGAAACGCGCCTGGAGGAGGTCCGCACACAGCTGGAGAACCTCTACCGCGCGGCGGAGAAGGCCACCGAGGCGTACAACGCGGCCAAGGAGCAGGTGGATCTCCAGCAGAAGGAGATCGTCAAGCTGGCGCAGAACATCGAGACGACGCAGCGGCGGATGGACGAACTCAAGCGCCAGGCGGGCGCGCTGGCCAGCGCGCAGTACCGCGGCGGCGGCATTCCCCCCGAGGCCCGTCTGATGCTCAACAAGGACCCCGAGCGCTTCCTCGACGACGCCACGCTGGTACGCAAGAGCCAGCACGCCGCCAACGACCTGATCGCTCAACTCGGCCGCACCAAGAACGCCTTGGAGGGCTACTCGCAGGACGCGACCGACCGCTGGGAGCGGCTGGAGGAGAACCGCCGGAAGCAGGAGGCCGCGCAGCTCGACATCCGCAAGAAGGTCGAGGCCGCGCAGGAGCTGGAATCCCGGCTGGCCGCCGAGGAGAAGGAGCGGCTGCGCAAGCTGGAGGACGCGCGGGCCCTCCTGGAGCAGCAGAAATGGCTGGATTCCGGTGTACTGAAGGACATCGACGCCCATGCCTCGGCGGCTGGCAAGAAGGCCGTGGCGTACGCGACGGCGCAGATCGGCAAGGACTACGTATGGGGCGCCGAGGGCCCGGACACCTTCGACTGCTCGGGGCTGACCATGCGCGCCTGGGAGGCGGCGGGCAAGGCCGTACCCCGTACCTCGCAGGAGCAGTGGCGGCAGCTGCCGCGCATCGACATCAAGGACATGCGCCCCGGTGACCTGATCATCTACTACGGCGACGCGAGCCACGTCGGCATGTACGTCGGCGACGGCGCGATGGTGCACGCGCCGCGGCCGGGGCGGCAGGTCACGCTCGCCGGTGCCGGGTCGATGCCGATTCTCGGGGTGGTGCGGCCGGACAAGTGAGGGGGCGGTGCCGCGCGTACCGCTCCGTGAAGCGAACGGTCCGACCGTACGGCTGGACCGTTCGCGACGCTCCACAGAGCGTGACCCCCGCGTGCGTTTCGTCACGGTGCGTGGAGGGCGAACGTGCCGTTCGCGAGGTGATGTTCGTCATTCCGCAGTCCTCCCTTCCCAGGTCAAAACGTCTGTGGCGGACGGCATATGCCAAGAGCGGGGTGCCGTCGGCCATTCCCTCTCCCTCGGCGCTACCGCTATGGTCGCGTCTCGGTGCCCGGTGGCGCACCGCCCGGACCGACCGCCGGGCGGCGGCGGAACCGGGCACAGTGGCACGCCGTTCGGCGGGCCCGCGCACCCTCGGGGGAGGGAAGGAAGCTGAGCATGTCCGTACCGATACCGCGTCAGCGGACGGCCGTGCTGCCGCACGAGGCAGCGCCGGCGGGCTACCCGCGCGACGACGCGGCGGGCACGGCGGATGCGGCGGGCACGGAGGCGGGGCCCGCGGACACCGGCGGGCCGGGACTGACCCTGCTGCTCATCGGCGAGGACCCCACCAGCTCGGTCCCCGAGATGCGGGACCGGGACGGCCGCCGGGCCCGCGTCCGTACGGCCCGCAACCTCACCGAGGCGGAGCGGCTGCTCACCGACGACGTGCACTGCATCCTGCTCGACCTGGCACCGGCCGGAGCGGCGGACGGCCTGGCGCCGGAGGCGGACGGCGGCCGCGACGAGCTGGGCGCCCTGCGCGCGGTACTGCGGATGGCCCCCGCCCACGCCGTCCTCGTACTGACCGCCGAGGCCGACGCCGAGCGGGGCGCCGAGGCCGTCCGCGTCGGCGCGCAGGACTACCTCTTCCGCGACGAGCTGGACGCCTCGGTCCTCAGCCGGGCCGTGCGCTACGCCGTCGAGCGCAAGCGCGCCGACCTCGCGCAGCGCCAGCTCACCGAATCCCGGATGCTCGCCCAGGAGAACCGGCGCCTGGAGCGCGGCCTGCTGCCCACCCCGCTCCTGGACGGCTCCGACCTGCGCTTCGCGGCCCGCTACCGCCCCGGCCGCAGCCGCGCGCTGCTCGGCGGCGACTTCTACGACACGGTGCGCACCCCCGACGGCACGGTCCACGCGATGATCGGCGACGTCAGCGGCCACGGCCCCGACGAGGCCGCCCTCGGCGTGGAACTGCGCATCGCCTGGCGCGCGTTGACCTTCGCCGGCCTGTGCGGTGACGCGCTGCTGTCCACCCTCCAGAAAGTCCTGGAGAACGAGCGCGCCGACGACGAGATCTTCGCGACGCTCTGCCTGGTCGACATCGCACCGGACGGACGCCACGCCGGCGTCTGCCTGGCCGGCCACCCCGCGCCCCTGCTCGCCCGCTCCGGCGGCACGCCGCGACTGCTCCCGTACGAGGAGGGCGGCCCGGCCCTCGGCCTGCTCCCGGGTGCCCGCTGGCCGCGCCGCCAGTTCGTGCTGGGCGGCTCGTGGAGCCTGATGATGTACACGGACGGCCTGATCGAAGGCCGTATCGGCGAAGGCAGGGAACGCCTCGGCCAGGAAGGCATGGCCGAACTGGTGGGCCGTCAACTGGCCGCCGGTCTACGGGGCGAGCAACTGCTCGACGCGGCCGTCACGGAGGTACGGGACCTCAACGGCGGGGAGCTGACGGATGATGTGGCCGTACTGCTGTTGGATCGGGGGAGGGTGCGGGGCTGACGTATGGGCTCTGCCGGGGCCGGGGGACGGAGCTGGCGTACGTGACATGCCGCGGCCGGGGCCGGAGCTGACGTACGGGGCTTGCCGCGGCCGGGGCCGGAACCTTGCGGCCAGGGCCGGAACCTTTCTACCGCCCGTTGAACGGTCCGTACGGCCCGTCCGAGCTCGACCCGCCGCCGCGGCGCGGGCCGCGGCCGCCGGAGACCGCCTTGATCGCGGGCCGTACGTCCACCGTGTAGACGATCACCGCGATCAGCCCGATGATCGGCAGGAACGACATCAGCGGCAGCAGGAACAGCAGTGCCGTGGCGATCACCAGGAAGATCAGCCACATGCCCTTGGTCTGCTTGTCGGCGGCCCGGTAGGCGTCCTCGCGCCGCACGGCCGCGTCGACGAGCATCACGGCGGCGTACACGGCCAGGGCCAGCTGCACCCAGCTCAGCACGTTCTGGAACCCGTAGATCAGCACTGCCACCACCCGTTCGACTCGGTCCGTCGCCGCCCCACCGTACCCGGAGAACGGGCCGGACACGCGGTGCGTGCCCGGCCCGCGGCCCCTGGATGCGTTACTTGCCGTTCTCGGTCGACGCCGTGGTCTTCTTGGCCGTCGTCTTCTTCGCGGGGGCGGTCTTCTTGGCGGAAGCCGCCTTCGCGTCGCTGTCACCCGCCGTGTCGGGCCCGGTCGCGCCCTCGCCCTCGGAGCGGGGCTCCGTCACGGGCTCCTGCTTGGGCTCCGGCTCGATCGCGACCGCCAGGTCCTCGGTGGCCTCGGCGGTCTCGGAACGCCAGGTCTGCACCGCGTTGCGGCCGCGCTCGGCCATCTCCTCGTACCCCTCACGCGCCTTGACGGCGGCCTCGGCCGCCCGGCCCACGCCCTGGAGCACCAGGTCCTGCGTCTGCTGGCTCAGCTTCTTGAAGTCGGAGTCGAGCAGGCTCAGCTGCCGGGTGATCCAGTCCTGCGCCTCCTTCGCCTCCTTGCTGACACGGTCCTGGACGGTCTTCGGGTCGGTGTTGCGGACGGCCTCGAAACGCTTCGGTGCCTCCTCGCGGATCTTCTCGACCAGGCCCGGGATCTCCTTGGCCTTCTCGGCGGCGAAGTCCACGGTGCCCGCGATGGCGTACAGCGGAGTCGGGTCGGTCAGCGCCTTGCGGACGTCGTCGGTGATGGCCATGGCGTGGTTCCTCCTGGAATCGGTGGTCGGTCGCTCAGGTGGCGTGCGGGTCGCCGTCGGCCTCTCGGGCATCCGGAGCGGTCTCGCCGGCGGGCGTGCCGTCGCTTCCGCTCCCGTGTCCGTTCTCCTTGCGGAAGGACTCGTAGATCTGCAGCAGCACCTGCTTCTGCTTCTCGGTCAGCGCCGGATCGGTGAGGATCGCGGTATGCACCTCGACCCCGTCCACCTTCCGCTCGTCGAGGATCCCGGCCTGCACATACAGCGTCTCGGCGGAGATCCGCAGCGCCTTGGCCAGCTGCTGCAGGATGTCCGCACTCGGCTTGCGCAGCCCGCGCTCGATCTGACTGAGATACGGGTTGGACACCCCGGCGGCATCCGCGAGCTGCCGCAGACTCAGCTGCGCATTGCGCCGCTGCTCCCGCAGGAACTCGCCGAGGTTGCCGACGTTGAGTGATGCCATACCCCGATGGTGCGGCATCGTGCTAACTATTGCAAGCGGGTGCTAGCAAAAGTGGTTGAGTGGGGGTGGTGGCCGGGTGCCGAGTACCCGCCTGTCGTGTCTTTGTGCAGCGCTCCGTGCAACTGAGGCGGTGCAACTGAGGCAGTCGCACTCACGCGGAGCCCCATGACGGGTTCAGACGGTGAGGACGAGTTTGCCCTGAAGGTGACCGCCGTCGAGCAGGCGGTGTGCGTCGGCGACGCGTTCGAAGGGGAACGCTTCCTGTACGTGGACCCGGAGCCTGCCCTGTTCGACGAGTGCGACGAGACCGCGCAGGGCGACCGGGTCGGGGTCGACCGCGATGCCGCTGAAGCGCATGCCGGCCGTCTCGTACGTGGCGATGAGCTTCGAGTCCTCCTCGGCGACCGCCGTCACCAGGTGACCGCCCGGGCGGAGCACTTCGAGTGAGCGCTCGGCGATGTCGCCGCCGATCGTGTCGAGCACGACGTCGACGTCCCGGACCGCCTCGGTGAAGTCGACGGCCGTGTAGTCGATCACCTCATCGGCGCCGCACCCCTCGACGAACTCCCGCTTGCTGCCGCCGGCGGTCGTGATCACGTGCGCGCCGAGCGCTTTCGCTATCTGGATCGCGACGTGGCCGACCCCGCCGCCACCGCCGTGGACCAGGACGCGGTCGCCCTCGCTGACACCGGCGAGGTCGACGAGGCCCTGCCACGCCGTCAGCCCGACGACCGGCAGCGCCGACGCCTCGACGTGCGAGAGCGACGCCGGCTTGCGGATCAGGTGCAGCGCCGGTGCCGCGACGACCTCGGCGTACGCGTTCGCCGCCCGCGGGAACAGCGGCATACCGAACACCTCGTCGCCGGGCCTGAACCGCCACGTCGCCGCCTCCTCGACCACGCCGCTGATGTCCCAGCCGAGGACGAACGGCGGCCGGCCGATCAGCGGGAACTCGCCGGCGCGCAGCCGCGCTTCCAGCGGGTTCAGCCCGATCGCCTTCACGCGGACGAGGACTTCGGTCGGCAGGGGCCGGGGCTCGGGCGCGTCCACGACGGTGAGCACCTCGGGGCCGCCGAGCGTCTGTTGGGTGATGACTCGCATGACTCTCCTGGCTTTGAGAGGGGGAGAAATCCCAGGCTAGGTTTGCGACAGGAACCCGCAGGTACCTGTGGGGACCAGCGGATACCTTGGGCGCCATGAGCGGATTCGGTCCCGGTGATCCCTTTCTCGCCGACTGTCCGGCGCGTCTGGCGGTCGAGATGATCGCCGACAAGTGGACGGTGGTTGTGCTCTACGGCCTCAGCAGGGGCCCGGTGCGCCACGGCGAGCTGATCGGCCTGATCGGCGGCATCTCCCGCAAGATGCTCACCCAGACGCTCCGACGGCTGGAGGCGCACGGACTCGTCCGCCGCCACGCGTACGCGGAGGTGCCGCCCCGCGTCGAGTACGAACTCACCCCGCTCGGGTCGACGCTGATCGAACCGATCCACATGCTGACCGAGTGGGCGAGGGCGAACGGTGACGCGGTGCTCGACGCGCTCGACGGGTCACCAGACGCTCGTCGTCCGCACGGAGCCGACCACGAAGGCGATCGCGCTGACGAGGCGGATGATCGCATTCACTGAGTTGTACAAGGGGTGTCTGTTGCTCATAGGTCTGGCCGGGCGCAGTTGATGCCCGTAGGGTGCCGGTCATGGCTTGCCGTATCTCCGAACTGATCATTCCCTGCCGGGATCCGCAAGGGCTGGCGGCGTTCTGGTGCGAGGTGCTGGACTTCGTCGTACTCGACCCCGACGACCACGGCGCGGTGGAGATCGGACCACCGGAAGGATTCGGCGGACTGCAGCCGACTCTGGTCTTCGTCCCCACCACCGAGCCCAAGTCGGGCCAATTGCGGCTGCACTTCGATGTCAACGCCACCGACCGCGATCAGGACGCCGAACTGGAACGGCTTCTGAAGCTAGGGGCGCGTCCGGCCGATATCGGCCAGAGTGGCGATGAGCCCTGGCACGTACTCATCGACCCCGAAGGCAATGAATTCTGCCTTTTGCGCGCCCGGTTGAGCTGAGCCCCCTGCGCAACGTCAGCAGTACGGGGTATCAGCACCTACCGCCGCCGCTCCCACTCGGCCCGCGTGAGTTCGTACTCGACCTCGCCGTGCTCCGAGCCGGGAATCGCCTCCGGCCAATCGCCGGTGAAGTTCCGGAGGAATGACAGGCCGGACTTCTCCATCACCCGCCGGGACGCTCGATTGACCACCATGGTGTTGGCGGTCACCCGCTCAACGGCGAGTTCGGTGAACCCCTTGTCGATGAGCGCCCGTGCGCCCTCGGTGGCATAGCCGCGGCCCCAGGCCGCTCTGTTGAGCCGGTAGCCGAGTTCGGCCACGGCGGGATTGTCATCCTCCAGAGGCCGGAATTCGAACCAGCCCAGGAAAACCCCGGTGCCCTTCTCCTGCGCCGCCCAGTATCCGCGCGTTCCGAAACACGGGTAATCGTGCAGGAACCGCGGCAAGGTCCGCTCCTCGATCGCCTCATGGCTTACGGGGCGGCCGCCGTTGATGAAACGCATGACGTCCGGGTCATTGTCGAGCGCGAAAAGGTGGTCGGTGTCGTCGGCGGTGAACGGCCGCAGCACCAGCCGGTTGGTCTCCAGGAAGGCACACATGCTGCGATCCTGGCGGGTGCCGACTGGGGGGTGCCACTGGGTATCGGACTCGCCGCCGTACTGACGGCCGTGCTCGCGCAGGGTTCGTGGCAGTGGTTCGCCACCTATATCGGGGTCACGCTGCTGGCGGTGATCTTCTCCTTCTGCCGGCTGCCGGCTGCCGGCTGCCGACGCGGCGGCCCGGCCTCTGGTCCGCTTCCGTACGCAACCTGGCGGCGTACTCGCTGGTCGTCGGCCTGTGCGTGGCGATCGCACTGGCCCCCGTGCGGCAACGCTGGGGTGGCTGTTCCTGATGCCGGGCACCCGCGTGAGGGGCCCCGTGCTGGGTACGTACGAGAGCATCCGTATGGAGGCGGCGTTGGCGGGCCTGGCCGGACGCGACAGTGCCAGCTGGAGGGCGTTACGCGGGATGCGCGCCCGACGTGGGGCGGGCGCCCGATGCGACGCCGGTGCATGCCAGTACGGCAGTCGCCGCGGCGTCGAGGAACAGCATGTACGACCAGGTCCCGTCCGCCGTGTCGATCCGGCCGATGCGAAGCGGCTCCTGCCCCGCCTCTTCGAGGATCCCGACGGTGGCGGCGAGGCCCTGTGTCGGCTGGCCGCGCCGCTCGGTGCGACGGAGCCGGGCCCGGTAGATGTGCGCGAGCCGGCCGGCGGGGGTCGTGCCCTCCCAGACGACGAAAGCACCCCCTGCGAGCAGGGCCTCGCGTGCGGTCCCGCACGCCGATCCCTGCGCGCCGAGCATGACCGCCAGGTCTTCGCGCTTCATGATCTGGTCCTCCGACGTCCCCGGCCCTTGCCCCCTGCCTGCGGGCCCTCTGTATGCCGCCAGTTGGCGGCGGTGTCGCTGTCCTCGCCCGTGGCCGGAGCAACCTACCCGCAGGCCGTCCGTATGGCATACGGCACCGTCGCCCGGCACTCGACCACCCCCGACGGCGACGATGTGACCTGCGACGATGCCGCGCCACGCCCCCCATGCGATCCTGACCCCGTGAAGCTGGAAGACCTGGTTCAGCTGCGGCGGGCGCGGGACCTGATGGATCGGGATTTCGCGCAGCCGCTGGATGTGCCGGCGCTGGCGCGGGCGGCGCATATGTCGCCGGGGCACTTCTCGCGGAGTTTTCGTGCCGCTTACGGGGAGACGCCGTACGGCTACCTGATGACGCGCCGGATCGAGCGGGCCAAGGCGCTGCTGCGGCGTGGGGACCTGTCGGTGACGGAGGTCTGCTTCGCCGTGGGGTGTACGTCGCTCGGGTCGTTCAGCTCGCGGTTCACCGAGCTGGTGGGGGAGAGCCCGAGTGCGTACCGGGGGCGCTCGCACGAGCCGGGGGCAGCGATTCCGGCCTGCGTCGCCAAGATCTACACGCGGCCGGTACGGAACATGTCACCGCCACCCACCGGCACCGGCACCGGTGACGACGGCAACGGCGCCGACAACAGCGGCTGAGCCCGGCCCCGCCCCTAACCGGTCACGAATGGAGAAGCGCCGCGCACGGCCCCGCCGTAGCGTGTTGCGCATGGACATTCACCTTTCCACCTGCTTCATCGCCGTCGACGATCACGACAAGGCGCTGCCCTTCTACCGGGACGTGCTCGGCCTGGAGGTGCGCAACGACGTCAAGTTCGAGGGGATGCGCTGGGTGACGGTCGGTGCGCCGTCGCAGCCCGGCGTGGAGATCGTGCTGGAGCCGCCGCTCGCGGACCCGAACGCCTCGCCGGCCGACCGGCAGGCCATGGCGGAGCTGCTCGCCAAGGGCATGCTGCGCGGCGTGATCTTCTCGTCCGACGATGTGGACGCGGTCTTCGAGCGCGTCCAGGCGTCGGGCGCCGAGGTGCTCCAGGAGCCGGTCGACCAGCCGTACGGGGTGCGGGACTGCGCCTTCCGCGACCCCGCGGGCAATATGCTGCGCTTCGCTCAGCGCAAGAAGTGAACCGGGCGCCGGCCGGTGACCGCACCGGCCGGCGGCGGTGCCGGACGGGACCGGGGCCGGTCCGGCACGAACCGGTCGTACGGCCGCAAGCTGCCACTCGGAAACAGGCGACGCCGACGGGGGAACCGCGGCGGCGGCGCCGCCTCACACAGGGAGAAACGTATGAGCACGGGCCCGAAGACGGATCAGGCGCCGGCTGCGCGGCACGCCGCCGACAGCCACGACGCGATCCGCGTGCACGGCGCGCGCGAGAACAACCTCAAGGACGTCAGCATCGAGATCCCGAAGCGCCGCCTGACGGTGTTCACCGGGGTCTCCGGCTCGGGCAAGAGCTCGCTGGTGTTCGACACGATCGCCGCCGAGTCGCAGCGGCTGATCAACGAGACGTACAGCGCGTTCGTGCAGGGCTTCATGCCGAACCAGGCCCGCCCCGAGGTGGACGTACTGGACGGGCTGACCACCGCGATCATCGTCGACCAGCAGCGGATGGGCTCCGACCCCCGCTCCACCGTCGGCACCGCCACCGACGCCAACGCGATGCTGCGCATCCTCTTCAGCCGGCTCGGCTCGCCGCACATCGGCCCGCCCGGCGCGTACTCCTTCAACACCGCCTCGGTGTCGGCGAGCGGCGGGTTCCGGGTCGAGCGCGGGGAGAAGACCAAGACGGAGAAGGTGACCTTCAGCCGTACCGGCGGCATGTGCGTCCGCTGCGAGGGCCGCGGCAAGGTCTCCGACATCGACCTCACCCAGCTCTACGACGACTCCAAGTCGATCTCCGAGGGCGCGTTCACCATCCCCGGCTACACGGCGGGCGGCTGGAACGCGCGGCTCTACGCCGAGTCGGGCCTCTTCGACGCGGACAAGCCGATCCGCAAGTTCACCAAGAAGGAGCTGCACGCCCTCCTCCACCAGGAGCCGACCCGGATGAAGATCGCGGGCATCAACATGACCTACGAGGGTCTGATCCCGCGGGTGACCAAGTCGTTCCTGGCCAAGGACAAGGAGGCGATGCAGCCGCACATCCGGGCGTTCGTGGAGCGGGCCGTCACCTTCACCACCTGCCCCGAGTGCGACGGCACCCGGCTCAGCGAGGCCGCCCGGTCCTCGAAGATCAAGGGCATCTCCATCGCGGACGCGTGCGCGATGGAGATCCGGGACCTGGCCGAGTGGGTGCGCGGCATCGCCGAACCCTCGGTGACGCCCCTGCTCACCGCGTTGCAGGGCACCCTCGACTCGTTCACGGAGATCGGCCTCGGCTACCTCTCCCTCGACCGCCCGGCGGGCACCCTCTCCGGCGGCGAGGCGCAGCGCGTCAAGATGATCCGCCACCTCGGCTCCTCGCTCACCGACGTCACCTACGTCTTCGACGAGCCGACCGTCGGCCTGCATCCGCACGACATCCAGCGGATGAACAACCTGCTGCTGCGGCTGCGCGACAAGGGCAACACGGTGCTCGTCGTGGAGCACAAGCCGGAGACGATCGCGATCGCCGACCATGTGGTGGACCTCGGGCCGGGCGCCGGCATGGCGGGCGGCACCGTCTGTTTCGAGGGCACCGTCGAGAAGCTGCGGGCGAGCGGCACCGTCACCGGCCGCCACCTCGACGACCGGGCCGCGCTCAAGGAGTCGGTGCGCGAGGCCACCGGCACGCTGGAGGTCCGCGGCGCCACGGCGAACAACCTGCGGGACGTGGACGTCGACATTCCGCTCGGGGTGCTCTGCGTGGTCACCGGTGTCGCGGGCTCCGGCAAGAGCTCGCTCCTGCACGGCTCGATCCCGGCGGATACGGGCGTGGTCGCGGTGGACCAGGCGCCGATCCGCGGCTCGCGGCGCAGCAACCCGGCGACGTACACCGGGCTGCTCGACCCGATCCGCAAGGCGTTCGCCAAGGCGAACGGCGTGAAGCCGGCGCTGTTCAGCGCCAACTCCGAGGGCGCCTGCCCGGCCTGCAACGGCGCCGGCGTGATCTACACCGACCTGGCGATGATGGCCGGTGTGGCGACCACCTGCGAGGACTGCGAGGGCAAGCGGTTCCTGGCGTCGGTGCTGGAGTACCGCCTCGGGGGCCGCGACATCAGCGAGGTGCTGGCGATGCCGGTGGCCGAGGCGGAGGAGTTCTTCGGCGCGGGCGAGGCGCGGCTCCCGGCGGCCCACAAGATCCTCCAGCGGCTCGCCGATGTCGGCCTCGGCTACCTCACCCTCGGCCAGCCGCTCACCACGCTCTCCGGCGGCGAGCGGCAGCGCCTCAAGCTGGCCACCCACATGGGTGACAAGGGCGGCGTCTACGTCCTGGACGAGCCGACCACCGGCCTCCACCTCGCCGATGTCGAGCAGCTGCTCGGCCTGCTGGACCGCCTCGTCGACTCCGGCAAGTCGGTCATCGTCATCGAGCACCACCAGGCGGTCATGGCCCACGCGGACTGGATCATCGACCTCGGCCCCGGCGCGGGCCACGACGGCGGCCGGATCGTCTTCGAGGGCACCCCCGCCGACCTGGTCGCCGCGCGCTCCACGCTCACCGGCGAGCACCTGGCGGATTACGTGGGCGCCTGACCGGGCGGCACGGGCGTACGCCCGGAGGTGCGCGTACGGGTGTACGTGTACGTCCGGGCGTACGCGGCGAACCCCAGCGACTCGTACAGCCGCTTGGGAACCGGACAGGCGGCGTCACCACGGGCCTGCACGACGGCACGGTGCCCGCCGGCCCGGGCGAAGGCGTGCAGAACCGCGGCGCACACGGCCCGCGCCAGCCCGAGCCGGCGGTGGTCCGGTCGGGTGCCGACCGGCTCGAACACGCCCGTACGGTTCACCTCGTCGTACCAGCCCTGGCAGTAGGCCACGATGTCGCCGCCGGGGGAGGCGACGACGAGGTCGGACTCCGGACGGTACGGCCAGGTCGCACGCATCCGGGCATGGCGCTCGGCGGTGATCCGGTCCGACCCGAAGGCGGCGCGGTGGGCTGCCGCCCGGCCCGCCACGTCCGCGTCGTTCCGCTGGGCGCGGATCACGTAGCCGTCCGGCAGGCGGGGGAGGGGCGGGAGGCCGCCGGTGAGCGGGCGGCCGAGGCAGGTCATGTACGGGCGAGTGTCCGGGCCGGTGGCGGGCTCTCCGCCCGCCCCGCCGGTCTCCCGTACGTACCCCCGCAGCTCCAGCGCCTCGATCACGGCCCGCTCGGTGTCGGCGACTTCGACGCGGAGCGGGCCGGACCCTGCCGTACCAGCCGTCGCCTCAGCCCAGCCCAGCACGTCACGCACCAACTCCGGCCGCTCCGGATCGACCTGGAGCATCAGCCCGTCGGGCAGCTCCAGCCAGCCCCACGCCACCGTCCGGCCGCCGTCGCTCCAGACCGCCGTCGGGCAGCGTTCGGCGCGGTCGAGCGCCAGGCACCAGTTCCAGGCGAGGTCGCCGGCATGGCGGTAACCGGTGGCCGGGAAGGCGCGGACGGCCAGGCTCTGCATGGCGCGCAGCGCCAACGGACCGGCGTACTCGTCACGTTGCATGGAGCGCCATGCTGCCGCCCAGGCTCCCCGCCGGACAACGCAATATCCGCGCCCGGCGGACCCATATCAGGGCCAGCCCATATCAGGACGATGCGCCATCCCGTCCGGCCCCTATGACCACCGTCGCGCACAGATCCTCATCCTCGGCCAGCCAGGCCCGCAGCCCACCGCGCCGGAAGGCGTCGAGCGTGTGCGGCGCCTGGCGTTCGCTGGTCTCGATCAGGAGGTGGCCGTCGGGGGCGAGCCACTGAGCGGCCTCGGCCGCCACCCGGCGCTGCACGTCGAGCCCGTCCGCGCCGCCGTCCAGCGCCACCAGCGGCTCGTGGTCGCGGGCTTCCGGCGGCAACAGGCTGATGGCGTCGGTCGGTACATACGGGGCGTTGACGACCAGGATGTCGACGCGTCCGCGCAGACCGGCAGGCAGCGCGGCGTAGAGGTCGCCCTCGTACACCCGGCCCGTGGCGGGCGGGATGTTGCGGCGGGCGCAGCGTACGGCGGCGGGTTCGATGTCGGCGGCGTGGAGTTCGATGCGGGGAGCGGACGGGTCCGCGTGACTGCCGACGGCCGCCGCCAGCGCCGCGCCCACCGCGCCCGTACCGCAGCACAGGTCGACGACGACGGGCTGCGGCCGGAGTGCGGCGCGTACGAGGGCGGCGGCCTGGCCGACGAGGAATTCGGTGCGGCGGCGGGGGACGAAGACGCCGGGATCAACGGCGATCCGCCGGCCGCAGAACTCCGCCCACCCCAGGACCTGTTCGAGCGGGAAGCCGGCGACGCGCCGGTCCGTCATGGCGGCGAGGTCGGACGGCGTGCGGGCCGTGGTGAGGAGCAGTTCCGCCTCGTCCTCGGCGAAGACGCAGCCGGCCGCGCGGAGTCTGGCGACGAGGGAGGGCAGCGGGGCGGGTTCGGCGGGGGAACAGGGCGAAGACAGGTGGTGTGACATGCGAGTTCGGGCCTTTCGGTATGCCGAAGGGCGCTCTCGCGGTCACCTGCCTCGGAGGGACCGTACAGCCGTGCGGTGAGAGCACCCGGCCTGGACAGCGGTAATGGGTCTCACCTCCTCGTTCACTGCTTGAGGCGGTCACCTTACCCGAAGCGGGGCGCGAGGACGCGGTACGGGGCTGACGGGCGGTTCCGCAGGGGGCGCGCGGAGGTGCCCTTCGCGCCCCCGGGACCGCAGGTGGTCTCGACGCGGCGGTGCCGGGGCTGGAGGGTGGAAGCGGGGTGCTGCGCGGGAGGCGGTGACCGGGGGGTCGCCGCGGGGCGGAGCCGGGAAGGTGGGCGGCGATGGCGGTTGCCAAGAACCCGTACATGCGGGGACTGTTCGCGCCGGTGAAGGAGGAGACGACCGCGTACGAAATGGCCGTGACCGGCCGGATACCGGAGGAGCTGGACGGGCGGTACGTACGCAACGGGCCGAACCCGCTGGGCGTGGACGACCCGGCGGCGTACCACTGGTTCAGCGGCGACGGGATGCTGCACGGCGTCCGGCTGCGCGGCGGCCGTGCCGAGTGGTACCGCAACCGCTGGGTCCGCTCCGACGCGATGGCGCTGCGCCTGGGCGAGAAGATCCTGCACGGCCCGCGCCACCTGGACATGGACTTCGCGCCCAACAGCCACGTCACCCGCTTCGCCGGGCGCCTCCTCGCGCTGGTCGAGGGCGGCTCGCTGCCTTACGAGGTGGACGCCGAGCTGGACACAGTGGGCCCCTTCGACTTCGCCGGCACCCTGCCGGGCGGCCTCGCCGCGCACACTACGATCGACCCGGACACCGAGGAACTGCACTGCGTGGCGTACTGCTGGGCCTGGCCGTACGTGCAGTACCTGGTCGTGGGGACGGACGGCCGCGTCCGGCGCCGCGTGGACGTCCCCGTCGACGGGCGGCCGATGATGCACGACTTCTCGCTCACCGAGCGGCACGTGCTGCTGTACGACCTGCCGGTGGTCTTCAACCCGGGCGGCGTCGGCGTCGGCCCGTCCTTCCCGTACGTGTGGGAGCCGGGGCGCCCGGCCCGGCTGGGCGTGCTGCCGCGGGAGGGGCGGGCGGCGGACGTGCGGTGGCTGGAGATCGACCCGTGCTTCGTCTTCCACCCGATGAACGCGTACGAGACCGAGGACGGCAGCGGCCGGATCGTGATCCATCTCGTGCGCTACGAGCGGCTGTTCGCGAAGGGCCGTACCGGCCCCGACGGGGCACCGCCCGCACTGGAACGCTGGACCGTGGACCTCCGGGCGGGCCGGGTCCACCGCGAGCGGCTGGACGACCGGCCGGTGGAATTGCCGCGCGTGGACCCGCGGCGGCTCACGCTGCCCCACCGGTACGGCTACGCGGTGCTGGAGTCCGCCGACTCGGACCTGCGGGCCGCCCGGTTCCCGGGGATCGAGCGGATGGGCTGCGGGCTGGTGAAGTACGACCTGGAGCGCGGCACCAGCGAGGTGCGCCGCTTCTCCCCGCAGGGCGGCGTCGGCGAGGCCGTGTTCGTGCCCGCCGGCCCGGACGCCGCCGAGGACGACGGCTGGCTGCTGGCGTACGTCCACGCCCCGGAACGCGACGCGACGGACCTCGTCATCCTCGCGGCCCAGGACATCACGGGCGAGCCGGTCGCGCGGGTGCATCTGCCGGTGCGGGTGCCGGTCGGTTTCCACGGAAATTGGATACCGGACCGGGAATGACCCCTGGCCCTACCCTTCTTTTCCGATGCGCTTGCATTGGTACGCTGGGCGCACCGACACCGGAAGGGGACGCCATGACCGGCAACGAGGAACAGGTGCGGCGCGCGGGCGCCGCCCTGGAGACATACACACTCTCCGAGGCGGGCTGGCGGGCGAGCCCGAGCGAGACGCTCCAGCGCGTCCTGGCCGACCTGCTGCACTGGTGCGAAGCCACCCAGCGGGACTTCGACCGGTCACTGGCGCTGGCCCGAGAGCGATACGGGGAGGAGCGCGCGCCGCAGCAGCCGTGAACCCCCGCGCTAAAGCCGTGCTGGAGCCGGCCTTCAGCTGGCGCGGGGGTGGCGCGCCTCGTACGTCGCCTCGATCTCCCCCATGTGCACCAGGCCCCACGCGCCGAGCGGTTCCAGAGCGGCGTTGAGCGAGGCGCCCAGCTCGGTGAGCGAGTACTCCACCTTCAACGGGACCTGGTGGTAGACCTCGCGGTGCACGATGCGGTCGGTCTCCATCTCGCGCAGCTGCTGGACCAGCACCTTCTCGCTGATGTCCGGCAGCGCGCGCTTCAGCTCACCGAAGCGCTGCGGCCCTTGCGCGAGCTGCCAGAGCAGCAGGACCTTCCACTTGCCGCCGATGACGTCCACGGCGGCATCCAGGCCGCATTCGTACGGGCCCTTGCGTCGGCTCATGACTGTGTCCCCCTCGTTCGCCGCCGGACGCGACACATCGTAAGCCGACGGCAGACGCGGGGAGGGCGGGCCCGGCCCGCCCGCCGGACACGCGGCCTCAGCTCCCGTACGGCCGCGCCTCGCGCGCCTCCCGCAGCGCCAGCGCCCACCAGGCCAGCTGGTCAAGCAGCACGACGGCGGCCCGGTCCGCGTCCTGCGGATCACGCAGCTGCCCACCCTCGTCGAAGAGGTTCCCGGCCATCGGGAAGCTGACCGTCTCGCGCACCGTAGTGGCATGCAACTCCGCAAACACCAGCCGCAGTTGCTCGACGGCGCGCAGTCCCCCGGACACCCCGCCGTACGACACGAACCCCACCGGCTTGGCCTGCCACTGCTGGTGCAGCAGGTCGATGGCGTGCTTGAGCGGGGCGGGGAAGGAATGGTTGTACTCGGGCGTGATCACGACGAACGCGTCCGCCGCGCCGATCCGCTTGGCGTAGGTCTCCATCTCCTCGCTGCCGTGCCGCAGTTCGTACGGACGGACCTCGTCCAGATCGACGACGTCCACCACGACGTCGTCACGCCGCCCGGCATGCGCGGCGAACCAGTTCGCCACCACGGGCGCGAACCGGCCCTCCCGGGTGCTGCCGACGATGACGGCCAGGGTGAAGGGGCGCACGGACATGGCAGGTCCTCCTGAAGACGGCGGAACGGAACCGGCGGTCGGCTCCAGGACCAGACGCTAAAACCTCAACCAAAGTTGATGTCAAGGTGTGGCCTTGGGGTCACGCCGCTCCGCCGGCCCGCCACCCGGAGCGCCCCGTTCTCACTCCACCCCGAACAACCCCAACAACTCCCCCTTCTGGAACATCCGCGCCGTATCCACCGCCGACGGCGTCCCCGCGGACGGGTCCGCGCCGTGGGCCACCAGGATGCGTACGACCGCGTCCTCGCCCTTGAAGACGGCGCCGGCGAGGGGGGTCTGGCCGCGGTCGTTGGTGCGGTCGGGGTCGGCGCCGCGGTCCAGTAGGGCGGCTACGGTGTCGGCGTGGCCGTGGTAGGCGGCGAGCATCACCAGGGAGTCGCCCTTGTCGTTGGTGAGGGTGGCGGGGACACCGGCGTCGACGTAGGCGGCGAGGGTGCTGGTGTCGCCGTGCCGGGCCAGGTCGAAGACCTTGGCCGCGAGCTGTAGTACTTCGGGGTCGTGGGCGTGCTCGATTGTGTCGGGACCCTGCGGCTCCGTGTTCGCGTCACTCATGGTCGCCGTCCTCCTGCTCCGGTGGTGGGCGGTGTCCTGCAACTTCCGCCTGGGCCGTTACGTGTTTCCGCCACCTTATGCAGCACACCACCGCCGGGCCCCCGGCGCGCGGCGCCCGTCAGAAGATGTCCGGGCACCAGGGGCGGCGGGCGGTGTGCAGCAGGAGGTCGGAGGTGGCCAGGGCGCCCGGGCGTTCTTCGGTGACGCGGCCCAGGGCGTGCAGGCGTACCGCGGACTCGTCGCCGAGGTAGAGGGCTGCGAAATCGGCTACGTCGAGGGTGAGTTCGGCGCTTCGGTTTGTGCGGGTGCAGGTGGCGCCCGCCGGGGTTGCCTGTAGGAGGTAGCGGCCGTCGGCCAGGCCCGCCTTGTCCCGGATTTCCAGGACGAGGGAGCCTTCGGCGGGGTAGGTGCGGGCCTCCAGCAGGCGGGGGATGTCGAGGGGGCGTATCCACAGGTAGTCGGCGTGCTGTTCGATCTTCGCCGCGCGCGGGTCGCCGAGGTGGTACGGCAGGAGGTCGTCGGGGCCGCGGTGGCCGGACTTGATGTGCATGACCCAGTCGATCGAGCACAGGAACCGCCACAGGGCCCGCTCGGCGGCCGGGGTGAGCGCGGTCAGGCGGTCGACGGTGACCGTGTTCTGCGGCAGCTTGCGCTCCCACGTGTCGTCCGCGCGGTAGGAGACCAGGCCCTCGATCTCGCCGGACGCGTTGCGGTAGAGGGCGTAGAAGCGGTCCTTGGCGGGGTTGTACGGGCGCGGGTTCGCGCCGGTCAGCTCCCGCCACCAGTCGTGCGAGAGGTCGATCGCGCCGGGCTGCCGGGCCCGGAACCGGTCGTGGAGGGCGGGTCCCGCCTCAAGGATCTCGGCGGCGTCGGCGAAGTCGATCCGGCCGCCGCAGTCCGGGCCCGCGTGGCGCGGGTCCAGACCGGCGCGCGCGACGTCGATGTGCCACTCGGTGGTCCAGGTGGCCGGGCCGAAGCCGTACCGCCCGTAGATCGGGAACTCCGCGGCGATCAGTGTGGCGAGGGCGTCCCCGCGCTCCTTGGCGAGCCGCAGGTCGTTCGCCATCATCCGGCTGAGCAGGCCGCGGCGGCGGTGGGTGGGGGAGACCGTCACGGACGTGACGGCGTCGGCGGGCACCGGTGCCCCGCCGACGACGGTCAGTTCCTGCGCGAAGCTGCGGAACGTGGCGACACAGCGGCCGTCGTCGTACGCGCCCTGTGTGCGGGCCGGGTCGTAGCGGGCGCGGCGGTATTCGATCTGCTCCTCGGAGGCCGTGGGCGGCCGCAGGAAGCCCACTTCCAGGGCCCGTATCCACTCGGGTATGTCGTCGTCGCCGACCGTACGCACCTCGATGTCCATGCGCGTACGGTAGCCACGGCCCTGTACCGCCGTCGCGGCAATTTCAGGGTGCCCGGGACCGCGGGCACCCTGACGCCTCAGAACGCCGCGCGGATCTCCCCGACGCGCTCGGCGCCGCCCAGCAGCGGTGCCTCCCCGATGCGCGCCAGCACCGGCGACTCGACGCCCATCTCGCCGAGGACGCGGGCGAGTATCGGGCCGAGGGTACGGGTCGCCCCGTCGTCGACCTTGAACGCCAGCGCGCGCCCGTCCGGCAGCGCCACCGCCTGTACGGCCTCCGCGCCCATCTTGGACAGCACGCCGGGCACCGCCTGCATCAGCCAGGTGTCGGGGCGGCGGGTGCCGGCCACGTACTCAGGGTGCGCGCGCATCGCGTCGGCCACCCGGCGCTCCGGCGTGCCCTCGCCGGCCAGCACGAAGTGCCGGAAGGAGCGGGCCAGGCCGGTCAGCGAGATCGCCATCAGCGGGGCGCCGCAGCCGTCCGTACCGATGTGCTCGACGCGCTCGCCGCTCGCGGAGCGCACCGCCTCCAGCACCAGCTGCTGGAGCGGGTGCTCCGGGTGGAGGTACGACTCCAGCGGCCAGCCGTTGGCGGCGCAGGCCGCCAGCATCGCGGCGTGCTTGCCGGAGCAGTTCATCGTCAGCGGCTCGCGCACCCGCCCGGACGCCAGGTAGGTCTCCGCCTCCGCGGGGTCCAGCGGCAGGTCCGGCGGGGTGCGCAGCTGGTCCGTGGACAGGCCGTGCTCGCTGAGCATCTTCTGCACCAGGTCGAGGTGGAAGCCCTCGCCCGAATGGCTCGCGGCGGCCAGCGCCAGCCGCTCGCCGGACAGGTCCAGGCCCGCCCGCAGGATGGCCGCTGCCTGCATCGGCTTGTTGGCGGAGCGGGGGAAGACCGGGGAGGTGACGTCACCGAGGGCGGTCTGCACGCTGCCGTCCGCCGCCAGGACCACCAGTGATCCGCGGTGCCGGCCCTCGACGAAGCCCGAACGCACGACCTCGGCGAGGACGGGGGATATACCGGACGGGGCGGACCCTTCGGTAACGGGGGCAGTGCTCATCGGCGGCGGCCTTCCGGGAGGTGGCCCGCGCTCCTCCCGGAACCTGTGGCCGCGGGGTCAGGAGAGCAGGTCGTCTACTTGTGCTTCGCCTTCACGGTACCTGCGCGCGATCTCCGCACTGCAATCGTCGGCGGTCCGCTGGAGGGACTGGCGGCGCCGGGAGACCTGCTGCTCGTAGCGGACCAGGCGGCACATCGCGTCGTGCAGCTCCTGGTCCGTACGGGCGGTGAGGTCCGACAGCTCCACCTCGCCGGCCAGCTGCTCGGCCAGCTGGCGGTACTCCTCGCTGTGCGGCATGCCGAGCGTCACATGGCGGGCCGAGGAGCGGTGCCGGGACGGCCCGTCGGTCAGGATCTCCGGGAGGCGGTCCAGCAGGGGTGAGTGGGGGGCCGTGCGGCGGGTGCTCTCGGCGCGCAGGATGTCGATCCGGCCCTGGAGCAGCCGCCGTACGTAGCTCAGATCGGCCTCCTCCCGCTGCGCCTCGCGCCGCACCACCCGCAGGTCGGGCAGGGTCAGTCCGTTCAGGTCGGGCCGGGACACCGGGCGGAAGCGGTCGCGTTGCAGTGGGGCGCGGTGCGGTGCCGCGGCCGTGCCTGCCTGGACCATGGGACCGTCCTCCGTGCGGGCGGGCCCTGGGCCCGCCTGGGCCGTCGTGGTCGTACGGGCCGCGGGCGGCGCCGTACGGGCGGTCGGTACGGGACCGGGTGTGTGCCCGGAACCGGCAGTGCTCATGAGTCGTTTCCGTCCCCTCGTCCGGTGCGGTCGCACGGGCGGGTTGTCCGTGGAACGCACCGCGTGCACGCATCGTGCCACTGCGGGCGGGGCCCCCGCAGGGCCAGCCATGGCCATGGCACCCGAACGGCCCCGGCCCGGTACGGCTGTCGGAGGCCCGCGGAGCCCGGTGCATCATGGGCGGTATGCGAGCAGTGGTACAGAGGGTCGACGGCGCACGCGTCGAGGTGGACGGCGAGACGGTCGGGGAGATCGTCGGAGAAGGGCTGTGCGTGCTGGTCGGGGTCACGCACGACGACACTCCGGCGAAGGCGGCGCAGCTCGCCCGCAAGCTGTGGTCGGTGCGGATTCTGGACGGGGAGAAGTCCTGCTCGGACACGGGTGCGGGCCTGCTGGTCATCAGCCAGTTCACTCTCTACGGTGACGCCCGCAAGGGCCGTCGGCCCACCTGGAACGCGGCGGCCCCCGGTCCGGTGGCCGAACCCCTCGTCGACGAGGTCGTCACTCAGCTGCGCAATCTGGGCGCGGAGGTCGCCACGGGGCGCTTCGGCGCGGACATGAAGGTCTCGCTGACGAACGACGGCCCGTTCACGGTGCTGCTGGAGGTGTGAGCGGGCGCCCGCCGGACCGGCGGGCGCCGTACACAGGCTCTTACGGCTCGACCACGACCTCCTGCGCCGCCGCGGTGCTCTCCGCGAGGAGCGGCGCGTCCACGGGGACGTTGCGCTTGACCAGGGCCAGCGCGATGGGGCCCAGCTCGTGGTGGCGGGCCGAGGTGGTGATGAAGCCGAGCTGGCGGCCTTCGGGGCCGTCGGCGGCCAGGCGTACGGGGGCGCCGTGCGGCGGCAGGTGCACCTCGCTGCCGTCCAGGTGCAGGAAGACCAGGCGGCGCGGCGGCTTCCCCAGGTTGTGGACGCGGGCCACCGTCTCCTGGCCGCGGTAGCAGCCCTTCTGGAGGTGGACGGCGGTGCCGATCCAGCCCAGCTCGTGCGGGATGGTGCGGTGGTCGGTCTCCAGGCCCAGGCGCGGCCGGTGCGCCTCGACGCGCAGCGCCTCCAGGGCCAGGGTGCCGGCGGCGGGACCGTTGGCCGCCGCGAAGGACTCCAGCTCGCCGCGCGGCAGGAACAGGTCCCGGCCGTGCGCGGTCTCCCGTACGACGGCGTCCTTCGGGGCCTCGGCGATGGAGCCGGCCGGCAGGTGGACGACCGCGTACTCCGGCGTACGGTCGGCGATCTCGACCCGGTAGAAGAACTTCATGCTCTCCAGGTAGGCGAGCAGCGGCTCCTCGTCGCCCGGCTCGGTGTGCAGCCAGGTCGTCTCCCCGTCGTCGACGAGGTAGAGGGCGTGCTCGATGTGCCCGTTGGCGGAGAGGATCAGCGCTTCGGTGGCGTGGCCGGGCGGCAGCTCGGTGACGTGCTGGGTCAGCAGCAGGTGCAGCCAGCTCAGCCGCTCGGGGCCGCTGACGGTGATCACGCCGCGGTGCGAGAGGTCGACGAAGCCACGGCCGTCCGCGAGGGCGCGTTGCTCGCGGAACAGGTCGCCGTAGTGGGCGGCGACACCTTCGTCGGGGGCCTCGGCCGGGACGGCACCGGGCAGCGACAGCAGCGGACTGGCTTCACGTTGGCGCGGCATACCCCCAGCCTACGACCGGTGCGCCGGTGCCCTGCCCCGGGCGGTGCGCCCGGCTACGACCCGGCCCCGGAGGCGCCGCCCGCGGCCCCCGGCCCGTCGTCGGGCGCCGCGGCCGCGCTCTTCTCCGTACACGCCGCACAGCACCCGAAGATCGCGAAGTGCTTCAGGTCCGTGTCGAACCCGAACGTTTCCCGGAGCGTCGCCGTGAACGGCTCGGCCACCGACAGATCGGCCTCGATCACTTGCGTGCAGTCCCGGCACACCAGGTGGATGTGGTGGTGCCGGTCGGCGAGGTGGTACGTGGGCGCGCCGTGCCCGAGGTGGGCATGGCTGACCAGCTTCAGCTCCTCCAGCAGCTCCAGCGTCCGGTAGACGGTGGAGATGTTCACGCCGCCCGCCGTCCTGCGCACCTCGGTGAGGATGTCGTCGGGGGTGGCGTGTTCGAGTTTGTCCACCGCCTCCAGCACGAGCTGGCGCTGCGGGGTCAGCCGGTACCCGCGCTTGCGGAGGTCGCTCTGCCAGTCGGTGCTCACCACGCTCCCAGTGTAGGAGGGCGTCCGGCGGGCGCGTTCGTCCGGCGGCCGTGTCCGGTCAGTGGCCGCTCACGCCCCGCAGGTAGCCGGCGAGCGCGGTGACGGCCGCGGGGTTGCGCGGGCTCTCCACCAGATCGGCGTAATCCATGACGAAAATGCGATCGTTCTTGATCGCGGAGACATTCTTCAGCGGCGCATACGACTTGAGGAACGACTTCTTCTGTTCGGCGGTCGGTGTGCCGTAATCGTTGATGACGATCACGTCGGGATTCTGCTCGACCACCGTCTCCCAGCCCACCGTGGTCCAGGAGTCCTTCAGGTCCTTCATCACATGGTCGCCGCCGGCCTTGGTGATGATGTCGTGCGGCCCGGCGAAGCGGCCGGAGGTCATCGGCTTGTCCTGGCCGCCGTCGTACAGGAAGACGGTCGGCCGCGCGCCGTCCTCGGGCGCCTTGGCCTGCGCGTCGGCGACCTGCTTGCGGTACTTGGCGATCAGTGCGTCCGCCCGGTTCTCGACGTCGAAGATCTTCCCCAGCGTCCTCAGGTCGGTGTAGAGCGCGTCCAGCGGCGGCATCACGCCGCGCGCGGTGCCCTTCTCGCCGTCGGCCCCGTTGCGGCACGACTCGGTCAGCACATAGCTGCCGATGCCGAGCTTCTTCAGGGAGGCGGGGGTGACGTCGCTGTCCTCGCCGAAGCCGTAGTTCCACCCGGCGAAGACCAGGTCGGCCTTGGCGTCCAGGGCCAGTTCCTTGGTGATCGCCTTCTTGGACAGCCAGGGCACCTTGCCGTACGCGTCCTTCCAGGCGACGGCGTCGATCTTGCCCCGGTATTCGGGCATCACGTACCCGGCCATGTGGTCCTCCAGCCCGAGCGCGAACATGATGTCCGCGATCCCGACGTCGTTGGTGACCACCCGTTGTGGCGCCTTGTCGTACGTGGTCTTCGTGCCGCAGTTCTCGATGGTGACCGGGTAGTGCCCGGACCGTCCGGAGCCGGAAGCCTTGGCGGAGTCTCCCTTCCCGTCCTCGGCGACGTGCGCGCCGCAGCCGGTGAGCGCGGCGAGCGCGAGGGCGGTGAGCAGGGCGGCGGAGCGGTGGCGGGTGCGCATGAAGGTCCTCATGGGGTGGTCGGTGCGCCGGTACGGCCGGGCAGGCGGTCGAACAGCAGCTGGACGGCGCCGGTCTCGGGGTGCGGTACGCGGTGCGCGCGCACCCCGAAGACCTCGGCGAGCAGTTCCGGAGCCAGTACGTCGTGCGGCGCGCCGGAGGCGACGATCCGGCCGCCGGAGATGACGTACAGCTCGTCGCAGTGCCCGGCCGCCAGATTGAGGTCGTGCAGCGCGGTCAGCACCGTCAGTCCGCTGTCCCGCACCAGCGTCAGCAGCTCCAACTGCTGCGCGATGTCGAGGTGGTTGGTCGGCTCGTCCAGTACGAGCACCTTCGGTTCCTGGGCCAGCGCGCGGGCGATCAGGACGCGCTGCTTCTCGCCGCCGGACAGGCTCAGGAAGGCCCGCTCGGCCAGGTGCGCGGCGCCGGTGCGGTCCAGCGCGCGCTCGCACACCCGCAGGTCCGCGGCGCTGGGGCGCCCCGATCCGCGCTGGTGCGGCAGCCGCCCCATGGCGACCACCTCGGCGGCCGTGAAGCCGAATTCGGTCGCCGACTCCTGCGGCAGCGCGGCCAGTTGGCGGGCTCCCTCGCGTACGTCCATGGCGTGCAGGTCGGCGCCGTCCAGCCGTATCGCCCCGGCGGCGGGGCGCAGCGCCCGGTACGCGCAGCGCAGCAGCGTGGACTTGCCGCTGCCGTTGGGCCCGACCAGCCCGACGACCCGGCCGCTGCCGGCGTGCAGGGTGATGTCGTGCACGAGCCGGGCCCCGGCCACGTCCACGGACACCGCGTCGATATCGAGCCGCATCAGACCTCGCCTCCGGACGATGTGCCGTATCCCCGCATCACGCCCCGCCCCCGAACGAGTAGCCGCGCCGCCGCATCAGCAGGACGAAGCACGGCACCCCGATGACGGCCGTGATCACCCCGACCGGCAGCTCCACGGGCGCCAGCAGCACCCGGGACAGGATGTCCACCCACACCAGCAGCACCGCGCCCAGCAGCGGCGCCACCGCCAGCACGCGGCGGTGCCCCGCGCCCACCAGCATCCGCGTCACATGCGGCACCATCAGCCCGACGAACCCGATCGCCCCGCTGACCGCGACGACCGCGCCGGTGACGGCCGCCGTGACCGCGAACAGCTCCCGGCGCAGCCGTCCCGGGTCCACGCCGAGCGCGGCGGCCGACTCGTCGCCCATGGCGAGCGCGTTCAGGCGGCCCGCGGAGAGCGTCAGGTACAGCAGCGCGCCGGCCACCGCGGCGGCGGCGACCGGTACCGAGCCCCAGCCCGCGCCGCTGAGGCTGCCGAGCAGCCACATCATCGCGGAGCGCGCCGCCTCGCCGTGGTCATGGGCGAAGATCATCAGCGTGGAGACGGCGGAGAAGCCGTAGTACATCGCGGAGCCGGTCAGGACCAGGCGCAGCGGGGTCAGACCGTGCGCGCTGCGGGCCGCCGCGTACACCAGCACCATGGCCAGCAGCGCCGAGCCGAACGCGGCGGTGGACAGCGCCCACACGCCGAGCGCGCTGAGCGAACCGAAGAGCAGGACCGCGTTGGCGCCGACCGCGGCGCCGGAGGAGATGCCGAGCACGAACGGGTCGGCGAGCGCGTTGCGCACCAGGGCCTGCACGGCGACGCCGATGGCGGAGAGCCCGGCGCCGACCACGGCGGCCAGCACGGCGCGCGGGAAGCGCAGCTCCCACACGATGGTGTACGCGGAGACCTCGTCCGGGGCGATGGTGCCGCCGGTCAGCCCCGCGCCGAGGTAGCGCAGCACATCGGTCCACCCCACGCCGGATGCGCCGAGGCCGACGCCGCACAGCAGTGAGGCGAGCAGCGCCAGGACCAGCCCGGCGGCCAGCGGCACGGTACGCACCGGGGCGGCGGTACGGCGCGGCCCGGAGGTGGGCTCCGGGGGAGCGGCGGTACGGGCGGAGGCGGCCAAGGGGACGTACGCCTTCGGCTCGGGCCGCTTCCGTACGGTAAGGGTGACGGCGCGTGGCGCGAGGCCGGCGGCGGAGTCCCCTCGCAGTCCACGGCGAGTTGTCAGGAACGGGCGCCCCCGCGGGCGATCGGGCTTGCGGAAGCAGGCTTCCGCTTACCGTTGCGGGTCAGCGCCGGACTCTCACCGGACTTCCCCCGCGGGGCGCTGTGTGACGATGTGCTGTCTTCTTGAAGAAGCTGTCTACTTGAAGAACGCGATGCCGTCGTCCGGCAGGTCCTTGATGTCCTTGGCCCACTCGCGCGGGTCGACGACCTTCTTCAGGTGCGCGGACATGTACGGGCGCAGCGGGACCTCGGGGGTGGCCTTCTCGCCGACCCACATCAGGTCGCTGTTCACATAGCCGTACAGGCGCTTGCCGCCGCTGTACGGGCCAGAGGCGGCGGTGCGCGCGACGGCGTCGGTGGCCAGGTCGATCTGCGGCTTCTGGTCGGCGAGCTCGCCGTACCAGACCTCCGCGACCCCACCGTCGCGGATCATCACGATCTCGACCTTGCGGTCCTTGTCGATGCGCCAGTAGCCGGACTCGGTCTCCAGCGGAGCGACCTTCTTGCCCTCGCCGTCGAGCACCCAGCTGTGCGAGGTGTACTCCAGGAAGTCGCGGCCGTCGTGGGTGAAGGTGACCTCCTGGCCGAAGTTGCACTTCTCGGAACCGGGGAAGTCGGCGACGCCCGCGCCCTCCCAGTTGCCCAGCAGGAAGGCGAGGGGCACGAGGGCCGGGTTCAGGTCGGACGGGATCTCGATCATCAGCTCAGGCGATCTGTATTGGGGGAGGTTCTGGTCTGTCCGGCGGGGGTCAGCGCTGGCCCTGGTACAGCTTCTTCCAGGTCAGCCCGGCGAAGGCGACGACGCCGACGGCGACCAGGACGAGCAGGGTGGTGAAGACTGCCTCAAGCACGAGCGCGCTCCTCGGACGTCAGTGAGGTGTTACGGACCGGGAGCGAGTCTAGTCGGCGTGGCCGGGGGCAGCGCTGTGAGGTCCGCCGCGCGCCCTAGAGTGGCCACATGGCGAAGAAGCTGGTGATCAAGGTGACGGCGGGGGCGGACGCTCCCGAGCGGTGCTCACAGGCGTTCACCGTGGCGGCGGTGGCCGTGGCGAGCGGGGTGCAGGTCTCGCTGTGGCTGACCGGCGAGTCGGCGTGGTTCGCGCTGCCGGGCCGCGCGGCGGAGTTCGAGCTGCCGCACGCGGCCCCGCTCCCCGACCTGATCGAGTCGATCACGGCGGGCGGCGGCACCATCACCGTGTGCACGCAGTGCGCGGCGCGCCGGGACATCGAGGAGAAGGACCTGATCGAGGGCGCCCGCATCGCCGGGGCGCAGGTCTTCGTCAGCGAGGTCATGCCGGACGGCGTGCAGGCGCTGGTGTACTGAGGCGGGCGCCTGCGGCCAGGAAGCGGGCGGGCCGGGCGTACGCGGCTCAGCGGCGCCCGTGGCCGTGATCGTCGAGCTCGCGCCACCACCGGTCCGACTCCGGGTCGCCGGACTCGTCCCACCAGCGCTCACCCGGCTCCCGCCGGTTGCCGGTGATCGCCGCGAACGGCGGGATGACCATGGCGACCACGCACATCGCCACGGCCGCCGGCACGGACCACAGCCGCACCACACCCCACGCCAGCACGAACAGGGTGATGCACACGCCCATCAGGGCGAAGTACCGGCGGTGCCGGCGCTGCGCGGGCGGACGCTGGTGCGCGGACATGTTTCCACCGTAGGTCCGGTGGGGGTGCCTGGGAAGCGCGGAGGGCCGCACCCCCAGCCAAGGCGTCCAAACCCCTGGGGTGCGGCCCTCCGGCCGTACGCGCGTACGTATGGGTCGCCGTCGTCAGACGGCGATCGCGACCTCCGCGAGGCCGCCCTGCTGGGCGACCACGGTGCGGTCGGCGGTCGCGCCCGGCACCAGCGCGCGCAGCGTCCAGGTGCCCTCGGCCGCGTAGAAGCGGAACTGCCCGGTCGCCGAGGTGGGGACCTCCGCGGTGAACTCGCCGGTGCTGTCCAGCAGGCGCACGTAACCGGTGACGGGCTGGCCGTCGCGGGTCACGCTGCCCTGGATGGTGGTCTCGCCCGGCTTGATCGTCGAAGCGTCCGGGCCGCCGGCCTGTGCTCCACACATGTCGGTACTTCCTTGGAGGGTTGAGGGGTACGGGGGCGGTACTGCGGCGGTGCGCCTACTTTGCGGCGCCCAGCTCGATCGGCACGCCGACCAGCGAGCCGTACTCGGTCCACGAACCGTCGTAGTTCTTGACGTTGGACTGGCCGAGCAGCTCGTGCAGGACGAACCAGGTGAGCGCGGAGCGCTCGCCGATCCGGCAGTAGGCGATGGTGTCCTTCGCCAGGTCCACGTTCTCGGCCTCGTAGAGGGCCTTGAGCTCGTCGTCCGACTTGAAGGTGCCGTCGTCGTTGGCGTTCTTCGACCACGGGATGTTGCGGGCGCTGGGTACATGGCCGGGGCGCTGCGACTGCTCCTGCGGCAGGTGCGCGGGGGCGAGCAGCTTGCCGCTGAACTCGTCGGGGGAGCGCACGTCGACCAGGTTCAGCTTGTCGATCGCGGCGACGACGTCGTCCCGGAAGGCGCGGATGGAGGTGTCCTGGGCCTTCGCCTTGTAGTCGGTCTGCGGGCGGTTCGGCACCTGCGAGCCGTCGACCAGGTCGCGGGAGTCCAGCTCCCACTTCTTGCGGCCGCCGTCGAGCAGCTTGACGCTGTCGTGGCCGTACAGCTTGAAGTACCAGTACGCGTACGCGGCGAACCAGTTGTTGTTGCCGCCGTAGAGGACGACCGTGTCGTCGTTGGCGATGCCCTTCGCGGAGAGCAGCTTCTCGAAGCCCGCCTGGTCGACGAAGTCGCGGCGCACCGGGTCCTGGAGGTCCTGCTTCCAGTCGATGCGGACGGCGTTCTTGATGTGGTTCTTGTCGTAGGCCGAGGTGTCCTCGTCGACCTCGACGATGACCACCTTCGGGTCGTCGATGTGGGCCTCGACCCAGTCGGCGTCCACCAGGACGTCGCTACGGCTCATGTTGTTCTCCTCCGGGGCAGTTGCGGGGCACGCGTACGCCGGTGCGCGCTGCGGCGAGGGGCGCGGCGCTGCGTGGGAAGTGGCAGGGGTGGCCTCAGCGGGCCGGGCGTGTACGGGGGGAGAGGCCGCCCGTCAGGCAGTGCGACAGAGCATGGCGGCGACGCGGCACAGGTCGACTGCCCGCCGCTTCGTGAGATTCGCCTGTCCCCGGTGACGGGAACCGCTCAGAGAGCTCTGCATGCGACCGATCGTAGGGAGGGACGGCTTGACGTGTCACCGGTGTGTCGGATGCTGAGACGCGGTCGTCCGTATGGCGGTATGCGGTGGGGCTGGAGGAGGGCTGTGGGGCGTCCGGGTGCGGCCTGCGCGGCGGTGCGGGTCTGATGTGCGGGACGCGGTGTCTCAGTGCTCGGACGGCCGGGCGATTCGCGGTGTTCCGTACCGTTACCGGCCCGGCCGGGGGTGGGGGGTGCCCCGGCCGGTGCCGTGGGCGGAGATCAGCCCTGGAGCTTGACGTTCGTGCCGCTGGCCGAGATCGAGATGCCGTCGCGCGTCGAGACGACCTTGTCCAGCTTCAGGCCGCCGGGCAGCCGGTTCAGCTTCCACTCGTGGTCGGTCTGCGCGCGGACCTGGTCGCGGCAGGCGGACAGCTGCGAGCACAGGGCCGGCAGCGAGTCGGCGCGCAGCCGTACGGTGTCGCCGTTGACGACGCTCACTGTGCCGGTGACCTCCAGCGAGTTCAGCATCGGCAGGCTCGGCAGATTCGGCGAGATCTTCACCTGGCTCTTGCCGTTCTTCTCGCCGCCGTAGCTCACCTTGACGTTCCTGCCGGACGCGGTGGTCAGGTCCGCGTACGAGATACGGGCCTCGCCGGACGCGCTCGCGGCGCTCTCGATCGAGGTGTAGTCGCTGGTCAGCTTCACATCATGGAACTTCGCCGACAACTGCTGGATGCGCAGCGTGCGCCCCTCGGCGGTGGCGTTCAGCCCGTCGATGGTGGCGTCCACCTCGTCCAGGCTGCGGCCGGCGACCTGTGTCAGGAACGGGAAGCCGGTGATCGAGACCTCCGGCGTACGGTCCAGCCCCTGGCTGCTGCGGATCTTGTCCGCGGCCTTGTCCTCGGCGATGTTCACGGCCACACGGTCGGCGGCCACGAACAGGCCGCCGAGTATCACGACGATCACCAACAGCACTCGTAGTGCGCGCATCGAACCCTTACCCCCAGGCGTGGGGCCGATTTCGGCCCGGTTTCGTACCGGGTCAGACCCCCGGTCTGTTCCCGTGAGCCTAACCGGCTCATGGGAGCCGGAGTTTTTCCGCGGCCTGGGGGCCGGTGGATCCGGCGCTGCCGCGCGGATGTCCTCAATCGCCGGACGGGCTTGCGCACAGGCGGGCCCAGGGCATTTCCGGGCCCGCCTGTGAACAGCGACGTCAGACCAGCGCCCGCCCCAGCACATACACCGCCGGTGCCGCCAGCGTCAGCGGCAGGGCCACGCCCGCGGTCAGGTGGACGAAGCGGGACGGGTAGTCGTAGCTGGCCACGCGGAGGCCGATCAGGGCGCAGCCGGCGGCGACCAGGCCGAGCAGGGCGCCGGCCGCGCCCAGGCCGTTCAGCTGGCCGGCCGCGATGCCCGCGCCCGCGCCGCCGAGCAGGGCGACGGCGAGCGAGGGGACCGGGGGCAGCGGCAGCGCGCGGGCGAGGGTGGCCACGGCCACCGCGACGCAGCCCACCGTGACCGCGCTCGCCGCGGCGGCCAGCTGGCCGGCGGCCAGCACCGTGAGGGCGGTCGAGGTGAGGCCCGCGGTCAGCGCGTACATCCGCTCGTCGGCGCTGCTGCGGTTGCGCAGCTGGAGGATCAGCACGAACAGGCACCAGACGCCGAGCGTGCCCATGGCGACCAGGGGCGCCTGCTCGCGTTCGGTGGCCAGCAGCGCGATGTCGGTGGTCACGCCCGCCAGGAAGGCGAGCGCGATGCCCTGCCGGGCCGGCCACATGCCGTTCAGGCGGAACCAGCCGGCCGCGGTGACGGCCTGGAGGAGCACCACCGGCACCATCAGGGCCACCCGGGGCAGCGGCGCGGCGAGCGCCAGGAGCAGGGCCAGCGCGGCGGTGACGGCCGCGGGCTGGAGGCCGGGCGGGATGATCGGCGACCGGCCCTCGGCGCGGGCCCGCTGGTTGGGCGCGAGCCGCGACAGGTCGGGCGCGGGCCCGTCCGACGGCCGCTCGTGCTCCGCGGCGCCCCGGTGCTGCGCCGGCCGCGCGCCGGTCTGCGGCGGAGTCTGGGGGCGGGGCTGCGGCTGCGGGTTCCGCGCGGCGGCCGGCGCGGGGCTCTGCTTCGGCAGGTACGCGGTTTCCGCGGCCGACGGGTCGCTGCCCGCGTCCGCCGCGCCCAGGACGGGCAGCTGGGCGCTGGTGTCCCAGGTCGGCGCCGTCCAGATCTGGGTCTGCGGGTCTTCGTGGCCGCCGCCCGTGGCATAGGCGTCCTGTCCGTACGAAGTGCCCTGGGCCGGTGCCTGGCCGTAGCCCGCCCGGCCGTCGTGGCCGGTGGGGTACTGGCCGGACTGCCCGCCCTGGCCCGGCTGTCCGTACTGACCGGTCTGCTGTTGTTGACCGGCCGCCGCGGGCCAGGCCGTCTGCTGCGGCTGCCCGTACGCGTCGTAAGCCTGTTGCTGGGGGTGCTGCTGGTGCTGCTGCCGGCCGTACGGCGGGGTTCCGTATGCCTGGTGGCCGTAGGACTGCTGCGGCTGCTGCCCGTACGCCTGCTGTCCGTGCTGCTGCTGGCCGTACGGCTGCTGCGGAGCCTGGCCGTAGGTGCCGTCGTGACCGCCGTACGATTGCGGTGCCTGCTGCCCGTACGCACCGCCGTTCTCGTACGTCCCGGAGGCCCCGTACGGAGCCTGCGGGTCCGGTGCGGGCTGCTGCTGGTCCTGCGGCTCGTACGGGCCGTAGGGCCCGTACGGATTCGGCGACTGGTTCTCGCTCATGCTCTCGCTCATCCTCCTGCGAACGGCGGCAGGACCTCGACGGTGCCGCCCTCGGCCAGCCGGACGGCCGCGTGATCGCGGCTGCCGACCGGGTCCCCGTCCACCAGGAACGAACAGCGCAGCAGGACGCGGGCGAACTCCGGGTTCGCGGCGTGCCGCTCGCGCGCCGCGGCCAGCGCCTCGGCGAGCGTCGCCGCCGCGTACGGCTCCTCGGCGGTGCCGGCGGCGGCCTTCGCCGCGGCCCAGTAGCGCACGGTGCCAGTTGTTGTCACGGCGGCCTCTTCGTCGTGTTCGTGGTCGTTCTTGTCGTCACGTCGTTGCTTGCGTCGTTCAGGGTGCCTCCATGATGGCGTACGCCGCGACGGGCCCCGTTCCGGTTGACCGTGGCGGGTGTCCGGACAAGTTCTGGCAAAGCCTGCTGGTCCGTTCGGGTGGCGCCGGAAAATTCGATTGCCGGTGGTCATCGCTCGCTTAGGCTCGAAAGGTGTTGGTCCGATTGGCGCGGGCGCATCTGCGACCCCATATGCGCCCGATATCCCTGATCGTTCTGCTCCAGCTGATCCAGACGCTGGCCACCCTCTACCTGCCCACCCTGAACGCCGACATCATCGACGGCGGCGTCATCAAGGGGGACATGGGCTACATCCTCGGCCTCGGCGGCGTCATGATCGCCGTGACGCTGCTCCAGATCTGCTGCTCCATAGGGGCGGTGTACTTCGGCGCCCGTACGGCCATGGCGCTGGGCCGGGACATCCGCGCCGCGGTCTTCGACCGGGTGCAGTCCTTCTCGGCCCGTGAGGTGGGCCGGTTCGGCGCGCCGTCCCTGATCACCCGTACCACCAACGACGTGCAGCAGGTCCAGATGCTGGTCCTGATGACGTTCACGATGATGGTCGCGGCGCCCATCATGTGCGTCGGCGGCGTGGTGATGGCCCTCAATCAGGACGTGCCGCTGTCCGGCCTGATCCTGGTCATCGTGCCGGTCCTGGCGGTCCTGGTGTCGCTGATCGTGCGCCGGATGCGCCCGCTGTTCCGCGGTGTGCAGGAACGCATCGACACCGTCAACCGGGTGCTGCGCGAGCAGATCACCGGCATACGGGTCATCCGGGCGTTCGTCCGCGACGGCTACGAACGCGAGCGCTTCAAGGGCGCCAACCACGACCTGTACGACGTCTCGCTGCGCGCCGGCCGGCTGATGTCGCTGATGTTCCCGCTGGTCATGCTGATCGTGAACGTCTCCAGCGTGGCCGTGGTCTGGTTCGGCGGGCACCGGATAGACAGCGGCGGCATGCAGATCGGCGCGCTGACCGCCTTCCTCAGCTATCTGATGTACATCTTCATGTCGATCATGATGGCGACGTTCATGGTGATGATGCTGCCGCGCGCCGAGGTCTGCGCCGAGCGCATCCAGGAGGTGCTGGGCACCGACACCAGCGTCACCCCGCCGAAGGCCCCGGTCACCGAGCTGCGGCGGCACGGCGAACTGGAACTGCGCGGCGTGGAGTTCCGCTTCCCGGGCGCCGAGGAGCCGGTGCTGAAGGACATCTCGCTGCTCGCCCGGCCGGGCGAGACCACCGCCGTCATCGGCTCCACCGGCAGCGGCAAGTCCACCCTGCTGGGCCTGGTGCCCCGGCTGTTCGACGCCACGGGCGGCCAGGTGCTGGTGGACGGCGTGGACGTACGCACCCTCGACCCGGAGACGCTGGCCTCCGTCATCGGCCTCGTCCCCCAGAAGCCGTACCTCTTCTCCGGGACCGTCGCCACGAACCTGCGCTACGGCAACCCGGACGCCACCGACGAGGAGCTGTGGCACGCGCTGGAGACCGCGCAGGCCCGCGACTTCGTCGAGCGGATGGAAGGCGGCCTCGACGCGCCGATAGCCCAGGGCGGCGGCAATGTCTCCGGCGGGCAGCGGCAGCGCCTGGCCATAGCGCGGGCGCTGGTGCGCAGACCGGAGATCTACCTGTTCGACGACTCCTTCTCGGCCCTGGACTACGCGACCGACGCCGCGCTGCGGGCCGCGCTGGCCCGCGAGACCGGCCGCGCCACCGTCGTGATCGTCGCCCAGCGGGTGTCCACGATCCGCGGCGCCGACCGCATCGTCGTCCTGGACGAGGGCCGGGTCGTCGGCACCGGCACCCACACCGAACTGATGGCGGACAACGCCACGTACCGGGAGATCGTCCTCTCCCAGCTCACCGAGCAGGAGGCCGCGTGAGTAGCCAGGAGGCGCCACAGCGGCGCGGCCCCGCGCCGGCCGCCGGTCCCGCGCGCATGATGGGCGGCCAGCCCACCGAGAAGGTCATGGACTTCCGCGGCTCCGGTCTGCGGCTGCTGCGGCAGATGCGGCCCGAGCGCGCCGTCATGTGGGTGGCGGTGGTGCTCGGCCTGCTGGGCGTCGCGCTGTCCGTACTGGGCCCCAAGGTCCTCGGCCACGCCACCGACCTGATCGTGGCGGGCATCGTCGGACGGCAGCTGCCGGCCGGCATCAGCAAGGACCAGGCCGTCGCCCACCTGCGCGCCCAGGGCGACAACGGGCTCGCCGACATGCTCGGCACGATGCCGGTCGTACCCGGCCAGGGCATCGACTTCGGCGCCGTCGGCACCGTCCTGATGTGGGTCTTGCTGATCTACGTGGGCGCGTCCGCCTTCGGCTTCGTGCAGGCCCGGATCGCCACCTTCGCCGTCCAGCGCACCGTCTTCCGGCTGCGCGAGCAGGTCGAGGAGAAGCTGGCGCGGCTGCCGCTGCGCTACTTCGACAAGCAGCCGCGCGGCGAGGTGCTCTCCCGCGCCACCAACGACATCGACAACATCCAGCAGACGCTCCAGCAGACCCTGAGCCAGATCCTCACCTCGCTGCTGACCATCGTCGGCGTGCTGGCGATGATGTTCTGGATCTCGCCGCTGCTGGCCCTGGTCGCGCTGGTCACCGTCCCGGTCTCCGTCGTCGTCGCCACCAAGGTCGGCAAGCGGGCGCAGCCCCAGTTCGTCCAGCAGTGGAAGACCACCGGCAAGCTGAACGCGCACATCGAGGAGATGTACACCGGCCACTCCCTGGTCAAGGTCTTCGGCCGCCAGAAGGAGTCCGCCGAGCTGTTCCGCAAGGAGAACGAGGACCTGTACGAGGCGGGCTTCAAGGCGCAGTTCATCTCCGGGATCATCCAGCCCGCGATGATGTTCATCGGGAACCTGAACTACGTCCTGGTGGCGGTGGTCGGCGGCCTGCGCGTCGCCTCCGGCGCGCTGTCCATCGGCGACGTCCAGGCGTTCATCCAGTACTCCCGGCAGTTCAGCCAGCCGCTCACCCAGGTCGCCTCGATGGCCAACCTGGTGCAGTCCGGCGTCGCCTCGGCGGAGCGGGTCTTCGAGCTGCTGGACGCCGCCGAGCAGGAGCCGGACAGCGCCGCGCCCGAGCGCCCGGAGCACATCAGCGGCCATGTCGTCTTCGAGGACGTCTCCTTCCGCTACGAGGACGACAAGCCGCTGATCGACGATCTGTCGCTGGCCGTCCATCCGGGCCAGACCGTCGCGATCGTCGGCCCGACCGGCGCGGGCAAGACCACCCTGGTCAACCTGCTGATGCGGTTCTACGAGGTGCGCGGCGGCCGGATCACCCTGGACGGCGTGGACATCCAGGCGATGAGCCGCGAGGAACTGCGCTCCAACATCGGCATGGTGCTCCAGGACACCTGGCTCTTCGGCGGCACCATTGCCGAGAACATCGCCTACGGGGCGCCCGAGGGCACCTCGATGGACAAGATCATCGAGGCGGCGAAGGCCACCCACGTGGACCGCTTCGTGCGCACCCTCCCGGACGGCTACGACACCGTCATCGACGACGAGGGCGCCAATGTCTCGGTGGGCGAGAAGCAGCTGATCACCATCGCCCGCGCCTTCCTCGCCGAGCCCGCGATCCTGGTCCTGGACGAGGCCACCAGCTCGGTCGACACCCGTACCGAGGTCCTCATCCAGCACGCCATGGCGCAGCTGCGCACCGGCCGCACCAGCTTCGTGATCGCGCACCGGCTCTCCACGATCCGCGACGCGGACCTGATCCTGGTCATGGAGTCCGGCGCGATCGTCGAGCAGGGCACCCACGAAGCGCTGCTCGCGGCGGACGGCGCCTACGCACGGCTGTACGCGGCGCAGTTCGCGGAGCCGGTGGCGGAGGCCGAATAACCGGATATCCGGCGACATGGACGGCGGCCCGTACCGGGAGCGGTACGGGCCGCCGTCGTCAGTTTCCGTCCAGCTCTGCCGCCCGCTCCGCCGTCCACGCCGCGATACGGCCGAGCAGCGCCTCGGGCGCCGCGTTCTCCGCGTGGCCGAAGCCGTGCTCCAGCCACAGCTCGGCGGTGTCCGGGTCGGCGGCAGCGGCGAGCATCCTCGGATGGTCCAGCGGGAAGTACGGGTCCTGATCACCGTGCACGATCAGCAGCGGGGTGGGGGAGATGCGCGGGACGGCGGCGACGGGGGAGAGCGGTACGGGGTCCCAGTCCTCCGGATGGATGCGCGTCTTCAGCCCCAGGCGTGACACCAGGCGCCCCGTGGGCCGCGTCACCACCCAGTGCAGCCTGCGCATCGACGCCGTGCCCCGGTAGAACCACCGCGCGGGAGCACTCACCGACACCACCATGTCGGTCCGCGCATCCGTGCGCCCCCCGCGCGCCCCTCCGGACAGCGCGGCGTGCCGCAGGACGACCGAGCCGCCCATGGAGAAACCCACGGTCGCGACCCGGCGGTGGCCCAGGGCCCGCGCCCAGCCGACCGCCGCGGCCAGATCCAGCACCTCGCGGTCGCCGACCGTGGACCGCCCGCCGGACCGCCCGTGCCCCCGGAAGGAAAACGTGATCACGGCCGCATCCTGGGCGAAGACCCCGGCCGCGCGGCGCAGCGCGGGCCGCTCCAGGGCTCCGGTGAAGCCGTGCGCGAGCACCACGGCGAGGACGTCCGAGGGGGCGCCGGCGGGGGCGCGCGGAGGCGTGTACAGGGCCTCGATGCGGACCCCGTCCTCCGTCAACAGCGACGTGCGCCGGCCACTCGAAGTGATCGACGGAACACAAGATCGCGCAAAATCCGCCTCGGGTCCGGAAGTCATGTGGGCTATTCTGCTGGGCAAGAAGGATCCGGGCAGCGTTGCCCCCGGGTCCTTTTGTGCTTTGAAACGCGTTCACGCGCCGATGAGCACCGGCGCTCCGCAGGGCCTTCGGGCGGCAGCGGAGCCCGCCCGTAGGAAGCAGTGCCGCAGACGCCCCCATGGCCGGGAAGAACGCCATGGGAGGGGCCCCGTTCGCAGGGACCGAGGAGGAACCAGACGTAATGGGCGAGCGAAGCGTGCAGGACACAAAGGGCAGTAAACGGCCGGCCGGGACCCGGGCGGGTGATCGGCGATGAGCTCGCTGCTGCTCCTGACCAACGCCCTCCAGCCCTCGACGGAGGTGCTGCCCGCGCTCGGCCTGCTGCTCCACAGCGTGCGGGTCGCCCCCGCCGAGGGACCGGCCCTGGTGGACACCCCCGGCGCCGACGTCATACTGATCGACGGGCGGCGTGATCTGCCGCACGTACGGTCGCTGTGCCAGCTGCTGCGCTCCACCGGGCCCGGCTGCCCGCTGGTGCTGGTGGTGACCGAGGGCGGTCTGGCGGCCGTCACCGCGGACTGGGGCATCGACGACGTCCTGCTGGACACCGCGGGCCCGGCCGAGGTCGAGGCCCGGCTGCGGCTGGCCATGGGCCGCCAGCAGATCACCGCCGACGACTGCCCGATGGAGATCCGCAACGGCGATCTGTCGGTGGACGAGGCGACCTACAGCGCCAAGCTCAAGGGCCGGGTCCTGGACCTGACCTTCAAGGAGTTCGAGCTGCTGAAGTACCTGGCGCAGCACCCCGGCCGGGTCTTCACCCGCGCCCAGCTGCTGCAAGAGGTCTGGGGCTACGACTACTTCGGCGGTACGCGCACCGTCGACGTCCACGTACGGCGCCTCCGGGCGAAGCTCGGCCCGGAGCACGAGTCGCTGATCGGCACCGTACGCAACGTCGGCTACCGCTTCGTGACCCCGGAGAAGCCCGAGCGCGCGGCGGAGGACCGGGAGCCGCAGGACAAGCGCGGCGGCCGGGCCGCGGCGAACGGCGACGGCACGGAGGACGGCGCGGGCGCGGGCGCGCGCCGCACGGCGCCCTCGCGCGCCGGTGCCGGGAGAGAAGCCGCCGCCGCTCGGCCTGCCGAGCGGTAGAACCACCCGCGTAGACTGCCGCGCGTGGCCAAGGTGACGCGGGATGATGTGGCAAAACTGGCGGGTACCTCGACCGCCGTGGTGAGTTACGTCATCAACAACGGACCGAGGCCGGTCGCCCCGGCCACGCGCGAGCGGGTGCTCGCCGCGATCAAGGAGCTGGGGTACCGCCCGGACCGGGTGGCCCAGGCGATGGCGTCCCGGCGCACGGACCTCATAGGACTGATCGTGCCGGACACCCGGCAGCCGTTCTTCGCGGAGATGGCGCACGCCGTCGAGCAGGCTGCCGCCGAGCGCGGGAAGATGGTCCTGGTCGGCAACGCCGACTACCTGGACGAGCGCGAAGTGCACTATTTGCGTGCTTTCTTGGGAATGCGCGTGGCGGGGCTGATCCTGATCAGCCAGGGGCCCAGCGAGCACGCCGCCGCCGAGATCGACGCCTGGGACGCCCGGGTGGTCCTGCTGCACCGGCGCCCCGACGCGATCGACGACGTGGCCGTGATGACGGACGACATCGGCGGCGCGCAGCTGGCGACCCGGCACCTGCTGGAACACGGCCACCCGTACGTCGCCTTCCTCGGCGGCACGGAAGAGACGCCGAAGTCCGGCGACCCGGTCACCGACCACCTGGAGGGCTGGCGCCGGGCGATGGCGGAGTCCGGAAAGTCGCTCGAAGGTCGTTATTTCCAGGCGCCCTACAACCGCTACGACGCCTACCAGGTCGCCCTGGGACTGCTCTCCGGGCCGGACCGGCCGCCGGCCATCATGTGCGCCACCGACGACCAGGCGATCGGCGTCCTGCGGGCCGCCCGCGAGCTGCGCATCGACGTACCGGGCGACCTGGCCGTGGCCGGGTTCGACGACGTCAAGGAAGCCGCGCTGACCGACCCGCCGCTGACCACGGTCGCCTCGGACCGGGTGGCGATGGCGCGGGCCGCGGTGGACCTGGTGCTGGACGACGGCCTGCGGGTGGTCGGCTCGCGGCGCGAGCGGCTGCGGCAGTTCCCGGCGCGGCTGGTGGTCCGGGGCTCGTGCGGCTGCGGCCCGGCGGCCGGCGGCTCGGTGCCGAGCGTCGATCAGTCGCCCCGCGCCTGACCCGGGCAGCCGTCCCCTGACCGGGTCGGCAACTCCCCGCCGCTGATCTTCCTTACACCGGGCATACCGACTTCTGTCGGGCCTCTTAGGGCGTTCTCAGACGGTTCTCATGGTCGGCCCGCACAGTCGGGTTCATGACCGAAACGTACCGCCGCAGCGGCGACGAGACTCCTCAGTACCAGGGTTACGCCCACGGGCCGCAGGCGCCGGGCGGGACGAGCGGGGCGGGCTACCCGCCGCCCCCGCCCCACCCTCCGTACGGCGCGCAGCAGTCGGCGGCGGACACCCCCGCGGCCCCCGGCGTTCCGGGCGGCACGGCCGGTTTCGGCAATCCGGGCGGCCCCGGCGGCCCCGGCGGTCCGGAAGGCCCCGACGCCGCCGGTACGGGTGCGCCCGCGCCGCGCCGCCGGGCCCGCCGCCCGGTCGCGCTGATCGCGGCCGTGGCGCTGGCCTCCGGCCTGATAGGCGGCGGCAGCGCCGCGCTCATCGGGAGCGCGACGGACCGGCCGCAGGCGAGCACGACCACCCCGGCGGTCAATGCGGGCTCCTCCAAGAGCGGCGGTGTCTCGGCGGTCGCCAAGGCGGTCAGCCCCGCCATCGTCGAGATCAAGGCGCGTACGTCCAGCGGCCAGTCCACCGGCTCCGGCGTGGTGATCACCCCGGACGGCGAGATCGTCACCAACAACCACGTGGTGGCCGGCGCGTCCTCGGTCGAGGTCACCTTCAGCGACGGCAGCACGAAGCAGGCCGACGTCGTGGGCACCGACCCGGACAAGGACCTGGCGCTGATCAAGGTCAAGGGCGCCAAGAACCTCACCACCGCCTCGCTCGGCAACTCCGACAACCTGGCGGTCGGCGACGAGGTCGTCGCGATCGGCTCGCCCGAGGGCCTCACCGGCTCGGTCACCAGCGGCATCGTCTCCGCCCTCAAGCGCGATGTGACGGTCCCCAAGGACGAGGGGCGCCAGCAGGAGCAGGGCGGCCCGGGCTGGCCGTTCGAGTTCGGCGGCAACCAGTACAACGGCGACACCGGCCAGTCGAAGACCACGTACAAGGCCATCCAGACCGACGCGGCGCTCAACCCCGGCAACTCCGGCGGCGCGCTGATCGACATGAAGGGCCAGATCATCGGCATCAACTCCGCGATGTACTCGCCCAGTTCCGCACAGGGCAGCAGCTCGGCCGGAAGCGTCGGCCTCGGCTTCGCCATCCCGATCAACACGGTCAAGGCGGACCTGGCGAAGCTGCGGGCCGGGGGCGGCAGCAACAGCTGAGACGGTGCGGTGGGCGTCAGGCGTACGGCCGCTTCCGGAGCCGTACCGGGCGCCGCTTCCGAGCCGTATCGGGCACCGCTTCCCGTCCCAAACGCCGCTTCCCGACCCTGGCACCGGCTCTGAACTCCGGGCTCCCGGAACCGGCTCTGAAACCCGGCCTCCGGAACCACCCCCGAAACGTTTCTCCCCCTCCACCCTCCTGCCTCCTTCTCCCTCCCCGCTCTCCGAACCTCACGTACGAGGAGGCCCCCATGGCCAGCAAGATCACCGTCCCGGTCCACCGTGCCCGCCGCGCCCTCGCGGCCGCCATCGCCTGGAGCGCCGGCGAGGAACGGCGCAGCGCGGGCGTGTGGACCGTCGACCACGGCGCGGACGCCCGTACCGGACCCGCCGACCTGGACCTGGCCCTCGACCTGGCGGAGGCCGAGGCACGGGTGGCGGGAGCCCGCATGGAACGCCCGGCCGAGGTCGCGGCGGCGGCGCGCCCCCGCCCCAAGCGGCCCACTGCGGCGGGCCCGGCCCGGACGCCCCGGGCAGCGGCCGCCCGGAGGTGAACGCCACGCCCCCATGTCCCGGCTGCGCGGTGCCGCATCCCCCGCGCGCGCTGAACACCGTGCCGAGCGGCGTGCCCCGGCCGCCGACGTGCGAGGCTGACAGGCAGGACCGCGGAATCCCCGGTCAGCCGTCCACATCGACACCCGAGGTAGTCACAGCCATGAGTCCCGCCGAGCACGGTGACCAGCCCGCCCGCATCCTGATCGTCGACGACGAGCCGGCCGTCCGCGAGGCGCTGCAGCGCTCCCTGGCCTTCGAGGGGTACGGGACCGAGCAGGCCGTCGACGGCCTCGACGCGGTCGAGAAGGTCGCCTCGTACGACCCCGAACTGATCGTCCTCGATGTGCTGATGCCCCGGATGGACGGGCTGACGGCCGCCCGGCGGCTGCGGGCGAGCGGCGTGACCGTACCGATCCTGATGCTGACCGCCCGCGACACGGTCGGCGACCGCGTCACCGGGCTGGACGCCGGCGCCGACGACTACCTCGTCAAACCCTTCGAGCTGGACGAACTCCTCGCCCGCATCCGCGCCCTGCTGCGCCGCAGCTCCTACGCGGCCGCCGCCGGCGCGCCCCCCGCGGAGGGCGACACGCTGACCTTCGCCGACCTGCGGATGGACCTGGCGACGCGGGAGGTGACCCGCGGGGACCGGCAGGTCGAGCTGACCCGTACGGAATTCACACTGCTGGAGATGTTCCTCGCGCACCCGCGCCAGGTGCTCACCCGCGAGCAGATCCTCAAGGCGGTCTGGGGCTTCGACTTCGAGCCGACCTCCAACTCCCTGGACGTGTACGTGATGTACCTGCGCCGCAAGACGGAGGCGGGCGGCGAACCGCGGCTGGTGCACACGGTGCGCGGGGTGGGGTACGTGCTGCGGGCCGAGGGCGGCGCCGAATGAGTCAGGAACCGGCCGGTTCCGCACCGGCTCCCGCCACCGGGACGAGACCCGGCCTCAAGGAACGCATCGTGCACCGCTACCGGCTGCTGCCGCTGCGCTCCCGGCTGGCCGTGCTCACGGCGGTCGCCGTGGCGGTCGCCGTGGCCGCCTCGGCCGCCGCCTGCTGGGTGGTGACCCGGGACCGGCTGACGGAACAGGTCGACGAGACCCTGAAGCGCCAGGGGGTGGCCGCCGAGTACGTGCAGGACCTGGCGGGCAGGTGCAACAGCCCGGTGCCCGGCAACGTCCAGCTGCGGCTGCCCACGCCGTACACGGTGCAGATCGTGATGTCCGACGGCAGCGTCTGCACCTGGTGGGAGAAGACCCGCATCCCAGCGGAGGCGTCCGACGTGGACGTGGCGCAGGGCCGGTCCGGCGAGGCGCTGCACACCACCCGGGCCGCCGACGGCACGGAGATGAGGGTGATCACCCGTCCGTACCGCGGCCCGCTGATCGACGCCTCCGGCCACCAGGTCGCCGTCTCCATCGCGACCCCCATGGACCCGGTCACCCAGCCCCTCAACCAGCTCGCCCTGATCCTCCTGATCGTCACCGGCGTCGGGGTGCTGGGCGCCGCCACCGCGGGCCTGTGGGTGGCCCGGGCGGGCCTCAGGCCCGTGGACCGGCTCACCGAAGCCGTCGAACATGTCGCCCGTACGGAGGACTTGACGATCCGCATCCCCGTCGACGGCGAGGACGAGATCGCCCGGCTCTCGCGCTCCTTCAACTCCATGACCGCCGCGCTGGCCTCCTCCCGCGACCTCCAGCAGCAGCTGATCGCGGACGCCGGGCACGAGCTGCGGACGCCGCTGACCTCGCTGCGTACCAACATCGATCTGCTGGTGCGCAGCGAGCAGTCCGGGCGGCAGCTGCCCGCCGGGGACAAGCAGGCGCTGCTGTCGTCGGTGAAGGCGCAGATGGGGGAGCTGGCCGCGCTCATCGGCGACCTCCAGGAACTCTCCCGTACGCCGGAGACCGGGCCGGGCGGCGCGGGCTCCGTACCGGTCGTCGCGCTGCACGACATCGTGGACTCGGCCCTGCGCCGCGCCCGGCTGCGCGGCCCGACGCTGGACATCACCGCCGAGCTGGACCCCTGGTACGTACGGGCCGAGCCAGCCGCGCTGGAGCGGGCGGTGGTCAACCTGCTGGACAACGCGGTCAAGTTCAGCCCGGAGGGCGGCGCCATAGAGGTCGCCCTGCGCAAGGGCGAGCTGCGGGTGCGCGACCACGGCCCCGGCATCCCCGAGGAGGAACTGCCGCACGTCTTCGAACGGTTCTGGCGCTCGCCGTCGGCCCGCAGCCTGCCCGGCAGCGGGCTCGGCCTGTCGATCGTGGCGCGTACGGCGTACCAGGCGGGCGGCACGGTGGAGCTGCGGGCGGCGGCGGGCGGCGGCGCGGAGGCCGTGCTGAACCTGCCCGGGGCGGCCACACCGCCGCCGGACCTGCCGGAGGGGTAGGGGGCGTGCCGGGGCGGCCCCATGCCCCAGGCGCAGCCTGCCCGGCCCGCCCAGCCCGTCCTACTTCCCCTTGGCCGCGCTCCCGATCGGCAGCCCGGTCCCGGAGAACTTCACCCGGATTCCGTCCCGCTCCACCGAGATGTCCCGCAGCCGCACGTCACCGGGCGTCTTGGGCAGCCGGAAGGAGAGCGACAGCCGGTCGGCCAGCTGGGGCTTGGTCAGGCCGGACAGCGCGCCCAGGATCTTCGGGTCGATGCCGACCTTCTGGAGCAGCCAGGGGTGATCGATCACCACGTCGACGAGGTTGACCTGCATCAGCTGCTCGATGAAGCGCGGCGCGCCGGTCAGCTCGTGCAGCTTCTTCTCGCTGCGCAGCGCCTCGTCGATGGTCTGCCGCGGAATCCCGAGGCGCTCCGCGATGGCGGGCACCCCCAGCATGGCCTTCACCTTGGCGGCCTGGCGGCTCACCTCGGCCGCCGCCTTCCGGGTCAGCCGCAGGCCCTCCTCCTTGCCGGTGCCCGGGCGGTAGACGGCCACGTCCGCGATGTCCAGCCGCATCTTGCTGATGTCCGTGCTGATCCCGCGGTCACCGGCCTGCCGGATGTGCGCCTCCGCCTGTACGCGCAGCTCGTGCCCGGCGATCGGCAGCTGCCCGACCGCGCGCACCGAGTTCGGGCCCAGTTCGCTGAACCTGACCTGCGATGCGCCCAGTTCCCGGTTCATGTCGTCGAACGACAGCAGCACGGTGCCCTGCATGCTGCCGACCGTGGCGCCCGTGAGGGAGCTGGGCAGGTCGCCGATGATCCGTACGTCCTTGGCGGTCGCCTCGACCTTGGCCAGCGACACCCGGTCGGCCGCGAGGTCCGGAATGGTGACGTTCACCTGGTCCAGCCGCTTGCCGACGACCTGCGTCAGGAACGGGAACCCCTTGATGTCCACTTCCGGAGCGGCGTTCAGATGCAGCGAGTCCTTCATCTTCTCCGCGGCCGCGTGCTGCGCGTACAGCACGGCGAACCGGTCGGACAGTGCCAGGAACGCCCCGCACACCAGGACCGCGACCAGCAGCTTCGCCGCCTTCGGCACCGCCGCGAAGCGGCTGATCCCGCGCTTGCGGCGGCGGTGGTTCGGCGGCGCCCACGCCTGCGGATCGTCCTCCTCGGAGCGCAGGCCCAGGCCCAGCGGGTCGTCGCTGCCGTCGCGCTCGTTGAGGTACGTACGCCGGTTCGGCCGCGTGGGGCCGCCCGCGGGCTCCGCGCCCGGGTCCGGCTCGGGGTCGGCCAGCGCGGCCAGATCCGCGTACGGGTTGATCTTCTCGAACTGCGCGGTGTCGCCCGTGTCGCGGCCGGGAGCGTCGCCGCCGTCCTGACGCTTCCCGCCGCCTTCGCCCGCACCGGACGTGCCGCCTATGCCGTCCGTACCGGCTGTACTGCCCATATCGCCCGTGCTGCCCTGTTCGTCTGTGTGCGGTGTGGGGGGAGGGTTCGAGGAGGGTGAGGGTATGCGTGTGGGGAGGCGCATCAGGCCATCCCACCATGCGTACAACCCTCGAACGCAAGTCCTACTGGCGGTAAGTGAGATATGCACGGGCTTGTCCCGCCCGCTTGGCCGGAACCGGTCGGCCGGGAATTCCCCGCGTGCCCCGGCGTTGACCGGAATCAACAGCCTCGCCGCACCCCTTGGAGGGCCCCGCGATGATCGTAGTAACCGGCGCCACCGGCAACATCGGCCGCATCCTGGTCGACCGCCTGCTCGCGGAGGGCGCCGCCGTACGCGCGCTGACCCGCGACCCCGAGCGGGCCGGACTGCCCGCCGAGGCCGAGACGGTACGGGCCGACCTGACCGACCCGGCCTCGCTCGGACCGGTCCTGAACGGCGCCGACGCGCTGTTCCTCAACCTGGCGGCGGGCGGCGGCGACGCGGCCCGTACCGTCGTGGACGCGGCGGTGAAGGCCGGGGTGCGCCGTATCGTCCTCAACTCCTCCATAGCCGTCACCGAGGGCCCGCAGGACGCCGACAACTTCCTCGCCCGGATGCACGGTGCGGTCGAGGACGCGGTGCGCGCCTCCGGCCTGGAGTGGACCTTCGTGCGCGGCGGCGCGTACGCCGCCAACGCGCTCCAGTGGGCCGAGGAGATCCGGGAGGGCGGCGTGGTCCGCGACCCGCACCCCGGGGCCGCCACCTCGCCCGTACACGAGGACGACCTCGCCGCGGTGGCCGCCGCGGCCCTCCTGGACACCACGGACGCGCACGCCGGCCAGGCGTACGTCGTCACCGGACCGGCGTCCCTCACCAGGGAGGACCAGGTCGCCGTCATCGGCCGCGTCATCGGCCGCCCCACGCGGGTGGAGACGATCCCCGAGGAGCAGGCCGCCGAGGAGCGCGCGACGCCGGGGATCCCGAAGGAGGTCCTGCTCCAGCTCTTCCGCCTCTTCGCCACCGCCGTCGGCACGACGGCCCCGGTCACGGACACGGTCGAGCGGGTCACCGGCCGCCCGGCCCGTACGTTCGAGCAGTGGGCCGAGGACCACGCCGCCGACTTCCGCTGATCCGGCGGGCGGGGCGCTCCGCTCACGCCGCGACGTCGAACGCGTCGCGCCCCGTGACCAGCTCGAACCAGAGCGCCTTCCCGTCCAGCCCGAAGAGCCCCGCCCCGATCGGATGCCCACCCCAGTTGGCCGCGCAGAGCCGGACGAGCAGCAGCCCCCGCCCGGCCTCCGCGTCCGCACCGGCCCCCGGCCCGCCGAAGGGACCCGGAATCGCCGGGTCGGTGTCCCGCACACTGACCCGGATCCGGCCCTCCCGCACGCGGCGGGTCCGCGCCGAGGAGGGGCCCTGTGACCACGGCCCGACGGCTGAGGCTCGGGGTGGAGCTGCGCAAGCTGAGAGAGCTCGCCGGGCTGTCCTCCACGGAGGCGGGGCGCCTGCTCGGCACGAACCAGGCGCAGATCAGCACCATCGAGTCCGGGCGCTTCGGGGGCAGCGGCGAGCGCATCCGGGCGATGGCCCGCAATTACGACTGCGCCGACGAGCCGCTGCTGAAGGAGCTGGCCGCCATGGCGGGCGAGCGCCGGCGCGGCTGGTGGGAGGAGTACCGGCAGGTGCTGCCTGCCGGGTTGCTCGACCTGGCCGAGATGGAGCACCACGCGGTCGGGATGTGGGTGGCGTACACCGCCCACACCCCGGGACTGTTGCAGACGTCCGAGCGCGCGCGAGACCTTCCGCCATGGGGGGACCCCGCTGACCCCACCGGAAGTCGAACACCGGGTGTCGTTCCGGATCAAACGCCAAGCAGCCCTCTACCGGGACCATCCGGTGACCTATCGGGCGGTCGTCCACGAGGCGGCCCTGCGCATGAAGTTCGGCGGCCCGCAGGTCGCGCGCTCGCAGCTGGAGCACCTGCTGGAGACGAGCGAGCGGAACGGCATCACGGTCCGGGTCATCCCCTTCGACGCGGGAGCGTTCCCCGGCTCGGGGCAGTCGGTCTGCTACGCCCACGGCCCGGTTCCGCGTCTCGGCACCGTGCAACTCGACCAGTCGCACGGGTCTGTGATGTCGCATGTGAAAGGCGGAGGCCATGACCCGACCCAACTGGACCTGCTCATCGTTCTGCAGCGAGGGGAACGCCTGCCTGCACGTCGCCGCCGGCGACCGTGGTGAGGGCGTCAGCCTCATGGAGAGCGACACCCCCGACACCATCCTCAGGCCCGCGTCCCCAGCGCTGCGCGGCCTCATAGGCCACGTCAAGGCGGGCAAGCTCGACCGGAGGGGCTGGTTGCGCTCAGTCGAGGCAGAACTCGTTGCCCTCGACGTCCTGCATGAGGATGCACGATTCGTTGTACTCGTCGGCCAGCAGGACGTGCACGCGCGTCGCGCCGAGTGCGACCAGCCGTGCGCACTCGGCTTCGAGCTTGGCGAGGCGTTCTTCGCCCACGAGGCCCGTGCCGACGCGTACGTCGAGGTGTACCCGGTTCTTGACGACCTTGCTTTCGGGGACGCGCTGGAAGTACAGGCGCGGGCCCACGCCCGAGGGGTCGCCGCAGACGAACGAGGCGCCCTGCCGCTCGGCCGGCAGCGTGCGGTCGTAATCGGCCCACGAGGCGAACCCCTCCGGTGGCGGCGGTACGACGTACCCCAGCACCTCGCACCAGAAGCGGGCGACACGTTCGGGCTCCGCGCAGTCGAAGGTGATCTGGACCTGCTTGATCGATGACATCGGCGCAACATAGCAGGGGGTCCTGCCGCCCGGCCGCTCATTTTCCGGCGGAGGCAGGGGCGTTGTCAGTGGTGGGTGTCAGACTGCGGCCATGACTGAAACCGCTGTGAAGGGCCCGGCCAGCTACTTCCCGTCCATCGAGAAGAAGTACGGGAAGCCGATAGCCGAGTGGAAGGACCTCATCCGCGCTTCGCCACTGGCCAAGCACATGGAGCTGGTCGGCTGGCTCAAGACCGAGCACGGGATGGGGCACGGCCACGCCAACGCACTGGTCGCGCACACGCTCGCGGAGGACAAGGGCAGGTAGGCCGGAGCGGGGCCGGCGGCGCCCTCAGTACGTGCGGTTGGCGACGCGTACGCGCTGGGCGTGGGCGAGGGCCGTGCGCAGGCCCTCGGCCGGTACGGGCAGGCCCGGCACGTCGAACAGACGCTCGCGTGGGACGTCCGGGTCGGCGGCGTACAGCCGGGTGTAGGCGGCCGACTCCGGCTCGAAGCGCCAGCTCTCGGCCAGCGGCCCGGCGTCCACCGTGTCGAAGCCGAGCCGGTCGATCAGGACCGCCGCCGTCCGCTTCGCGTCGCCGTCGTCGCCGGCGATGGGCAGCGCGGACCGGTCCGGTGCGGCGGTGGGGCGGGCGAGCTGGGGGATGTGGTGCGCCAGGATGTTGTTGAACGCCTTGACGAGGCGGGCCCCGGGCAAGTGCTGCCGCACCAGCTCGCCGGTGGTCAGCTCCTCGGTGTCGAGCGGGATGATCCGGCCGTCGCGGCGCGGGTAGTAGTTGCTGGTGTCGAGGACGGTCCGGCCTCGTAGGGCGGATGCGGGAAGGCTGGGTACGGCCGTCAACGGGACGGCGGTCACCACGACTTCGCCGGCCAGGGCGGCTTCCTCGGCGGTGCCCGCCGTGGCCGACGGGCCGAGTTCGCCGGTGAGCCGGCCAAGGGTCTCCGGGCCGCGGGAGTTGGCCAGGACGACCGGCATGCCGGCCGCCACCGCCAGCCGGGCGACCGCCGCGCCGATGTGCCCGCTTCCGATGATTCCCAGAGTCGTCATGGCCCTCAACCTCGCTGCTGTCGTGGCGGATCGTCGGCCCGGCCGGGTGCACGGGTGCACCCCCCTGTCGCCCCCGGCCGGGCTGTGGCCACCCTAGCCCATGTTCACCCTAGGGTGAACATGCATGGGTGAGGGTTCGGCCGTTTCAGAAGTCCACCCGCGCGCTGTCGTCGATACGGGCCACGGATTCCTGGCCGAAACGCTTCATGTAGGCGGCGCGGATCTGTTCGATCTTCGGGCCGTTGGGCCGGGCCTCGGACGCCGGATAGAGCAGGATCAGTTCGTACGAACGCTCCCGCTCGATCGTGCCGTGGGAGTCGCGGTACTGCCCGTAGCCGTCCTGCACCGTGAGCCCGGCGGGGAAGCGCGGCGTGACGTACGTGTCCACGAAGGCGCGGAACTCCTTGTCGGTGACCGGCGGTCCGCCGTTCGGCCGGGCGGTGCCGAACAGAAGGCTGGTCTCGATGTACGGGCGTCCTTCGGCGGTCTTCTGGGGCGGGGCGGCGGTGCGCGTGGTGGCGGGCCGGGAGTCGTCGGAGAGTGCCGCGTACGCGGTGGGCGCACCGGCGCCCAGAAGCGCGGCGCTGAGCGTGAGCGCGGCCAGGCGCAACCGGGAGCGGCGGGGCCCGCGAGAGGTGCGCGAGGAGTCGTCGGAGGTCGGCGTCATCGGCTGTTCCTTCCGGGAAAGCGTGAGCTGGGCCGTTTCCTTGTGCAGCGACGCATTGAGAGGGTGGTGAGCGATGCAGGCGTGTCGAGTGTGGAGGAACGGGGAGCCATGGCGTCGGGGAATGGGCGGTTTGGGAAGAAGAGCGGGATGAGGGGAAGGCAAGGGACCTCTATGCCATTCGGGGGCAGGGGAGTGCGGCGCACGGCCATCGCGTCGGCCGCCCTTCTGGTGGGTGTGGCCGGCCTCGCCGGCTGCGGCACGGACCGTACGGCGCAGGGCCAGAAGGATGGCGGGACCAGCGCGGCACCCGCATCGGACGACTCCTCGGCCGACGAGGAGAATCCACTCCCGCTGGCCGGTCAGCACTGGGACATATGGGAGCTGTCCGTCGGGGGCAGCGGGCTGAAGCGGGCACCGCGGGGTGCGGCCTGGGTGAAGTTCGACGGCGCCGGCAAGGCGTCCGGGAATTTCGGCTGCCACGAGTTCCGGGCGAAGGCCGACATCAAGGGCGACACGGTGACGGTGCGGGACCGGGAGACCCTGCCGGGCCCGGACGGCGGGAAGAGCTGCGACGCGCAGCACCTGGGTTACGAGAAGGACGTCCAGCAGGTCCTCGACGGCAAGTTGAAGGTCACCACCAACTACTCATGGGTGAATCTGACCGACTCGCACGGGTCGAAACTCGTGCTGCACAAGCACCGGCCTTTCCCCCTCGTCGGCACTGAATGGGATATCACCAAGCTCAGTTACATGGACGAGGAGTGGCCGATCTACGATCGGGCCCCGGGCATCGGCAAGGTCTATGTCGTCCTCGACGAGGACGGCACCTTCCACGGGAACTTCGGCTGCAACGATTACCGGGGGAAGGCCGAAATCGGCCCGAAGACCATCACGTTCTCGCAGGCCGAACCGACCACGGACAAGCGGTGCTCGAAAGCGGTGATGAGCAGGGAGGAAGAGGTACGCGAGCGGTTCGACCAGACGGTGGGGTACCAACTGGGCCCGGACTGGCTGCTCGGGACGACACACCCGTACGACAACCTGGCCACCGGCTTCGTGGCGGGCGCCAAGGGAAAGCGCTGAGGACTGACCGGCCTGCTACGGCCCGCGGCCCGGCGGAACCCTCCCCGCCGGGCCGCGGCCCCACAATTACCGACAACTCCCGCCCGTTACTTGGTCACCGTGATCCGGTCCGCCTTCGGCGGCGCCATCGGCGCGGCAGCCGAGGAGTGCGCGGTCAGGTACGCGGTGAAGGCGTCCAGGTCGGACGGGCCGACGTACTTGTCCTTGCCCTCCTTCAGGACGGCGAAGCCGTCACCGCCGCCGGCCAGGAACTCGTTCATGGCGACGCGGTAGGTCTTCGCGGGGTCCAGCGGCGCGCCATCCAGGCGCACCGAGTCCTTGACGACGCGGTCGGCGCCCGACCTGGTGAGATCGAGGGTGTACGTCAGGCCCTTCGACACCTGGAGGATCTTCGGGGACGCCTCGTTCGGGCCGCTGACCTGCTGCTGGAGCGCGGTGAGCAGCTGCGCGCCGGTGAGCGTCACGACGTTGGTCATGTTGGTGAAGGGCTGCACGGTGAAGGCTTCGCCGTAGGTGACCACGCCGTCGCCCTCGCTCCCGGACGCCTTGTGCGCCAGGTCGGAGCGGATGCCGCCGGGGTTCATCAGGGCGAGCTGCGCCCCGCCCTTGTCCGCGGCCCTGGTGGCCTCCAGCTGCGCGTCGGCGATCAGGTCGCCGAGCGGCGTCTCCGGCGTCGCCTGACCGCGGCCCGGTATGTCGGCGGAGATATAGCCGACGGGCTTGTCGGCGACCGGCGCTGCGAGCTTGTTCCAGCGCTGGATCAGCGCGGTCATGTCGGCGGCCTTGGGCTGGGTGCGGTTGACGATGTGGTTGCGCGCGGTGGCCGACTTCACCGACGTACGGACGATGTCCTTGGTGCGCCGGTCGTAGGTGAGCGTCGTGTCGGTGTAGAGCTTGCCGAAGGACGCGGCCGAGGTGACGGTGCGCGGCATGCCGGCCGGGTCCGGGACGGTGCACGCGTACGCCTGGTGGGTGTGGCCGGTGACCAGCGCGTCCACCTTCGGCGTGACCTTCTTGGCGATCTCGGCGATCGGCCCGGAGATGCCCGAGCCGGGGCCGGGGCTGTCGCAGTCGTAGTTGTACGCGGTGGAGGCGGGCATGCCGCCCTCGTGGATCAGCGCGACGATCGACTTCACGCCCTGCCGGTCGAGTTCCCTGGCGTACTTGTCGATGGTCTCGGCCTCGTCGTGGAACTTCAGGCCCTTGACGCCGTTGGCGCTGACCACGTCGGGCGTGCCTTCCAGCGTGACCCCGATGAAGCCGATCTTGACGCCCTTGTGCTTCCAGACGGTGTACGGCTTGAGGATCGGGCGGCCGGTCTTCTCGTCGGTGACGTTCGCGGCGAGGTAGGGGAAGTCGGCGCCCTTGAAGCGCTTGCCCTTCTCGTAGCAGCCGTCCTTCGGGTGGCAGCCGCCCTTCTGGAGGCGGGTCAGTTCGGCGCGGCCCTCGTCGAACTCGTGGTTGCCGACCGAGGTGACGTCCAGGCCGAGCTTGTTCATCGCCTCGATGGTCGGCTCGTCGTGGAAGAGCCCGGACAGCAGCGGGCTGGCGCCGACCATGTCACCGGCCGCCGCGGTGACCGAGTACGGGTGGCCCTTGCGTGCCGTACGCAGCGCGTTGGCGAGGTACTCGACGCCGCCCGCCTCGACCTTCTTGCGGCTGCCGTCGGGCTGGACCTCCTCGACGGTGCCGGAGGAGCCCTGCGGTGCCTCCAGGTTGCCGTGGAAGTCGTTGAAGGAGAGCAGCTGGACGTCGACGGTGCGGCCGGAGTGGCCGCCGTGGCCGTGGCCGCCGTGCCGGGCGTGCGAGGCGGCCGCGGTGCCTTCGGCGCCGGCCGGCGCTGCCGCCGCCGTGATGCCGGCGGCCACGGCGAGCGCCGCCGCCCCGGCCGTCAGGGCACGCGTCGCGCGCCGCCGCTGAGGTCTCGGTGACATGAGGTGGGTCCCCCTTGTGGGCTGGTGTCCGAGCGGACGTAGCGTACGGTCAACGCGCGTAGCGGAACAGGGGGTACCGGGTGACGGGCCGGTGTGCATCGGGTGTACCGGCGTCCGGGCCGTACGCTTCGAGGCATGACTGACGCAGCACAGGACAAGGCCCGGACCGGCCGGCGGATCGAGGTGGCGGACGCGCTGGAGCCGGACACGGCCGCCGCCGTCCTCGAACTGATCGAGCTGGCCGCGGCGACGGACGGGCAGCCCGCCGTGTCCGAACAGGGGCGTCTCCAGCTGCGCGGCGGGCGGCGCGAGGGCGTACGGCACCTGCTGCTGTACGTACCGGGCGGCCCGGACGACGAGGCCGGGGCGCTCGCCGGTTACGCACAGCTGGAGGACACCGACCCCGTGGAGGCGCCCGCCGCCGAACTGGTCGTGCACCCCTCCCACCGGGGGCACGGCCACGGCCGCGCGCTGGGCACCGGGCTGCTGGAGCAGTCCGGCCGCCGCCTGCGGGTGTGGGCGCACGGCGGGCACTCCGCGGCCCGCCATCTCGCGCAGACCCTCGGCATGACGCTCTTCCGAGAGCTTCGGCAGATGCGCCGGCCGCTGGGCAACCTGGATCTGGCGGAGCCGGTGCTTCCGGAAGGCGTGACCGTACGCACCTTCCAGCCCGGCACGGACGACGCGGCGTGGCTGGAGGCCAACGCGGCGGCCTTCGCCCACCACCCCGAGCAGGGCTCGCTGACCCAGCGGGACCTCGACGACCGCAAGAGCGAGCCCTGGTTCGACCCCAAGGGCTTCTTCCTCGCCGAGCGCGGCGGCCGGCTGATCGGCTTCCACTGGACCAAGGTCCACTCGGAGGAGGGGCTGGGCGAGGTGTACGTGGTCGGCGTCCGGCCGGACGCGCAGGGCGGCGGCCTCGGCAAGGCGCTCACCGCGATCGGCCTGCGGCACCTGGCGGCACAGGGCGTGCCGACGGCGATGCTGTACGTCGACGCGGACAACGGCCCCGCCGTCTCCGTCTACGAGCGGCTCGGCTTCACCACGCACGAGACGGACCTGATGTACCGCACGGAGACGTGAGGGGGCGCGCGACAGCGCGGCCGGTGAGGCGGGTGCGGGCGCGCGGCAGGCCGGGGGCGGACCGCCGCCCGGAACCCCCGTACACAACCAACCGCGTCATCACGCCAAGTTGAGCTGCACAACGGCCACAACCGATCGCTCGCCACCCCGCAGCGGACCATGGATGCCGTCGTCCCGTATCCCGGGCCGGCGGCATCCGTCGTCCCGCTACCCTGCCGCCGGGTGCCCGCACTCGGTACGGCCGGGTGCTCCCGCATTCGGCGAGGCCGGCCGGGATGGCGGCAGGCGCCGAAACAGCGGCAGACGTAGGAGAGTTCCTTGCCCTTCCAAGCCGAGGAGCACGCGCGCATCGTGTCGGTGGAGCGTCTGCGGCCGGGCGACCACGCCTTCGCGAGCTACGCGGACGAGGAATCGCGGTGGGCCACGATCGGCTCGTACGCCCATGCCGGCATCAGCCGCGGCGAGCGGGTGCTGCTCTTCGCGGACCCGGCCCTGCCGGACACCACCGTGCTGGAGCACCTGGAGGCGTACGGGCCGCCGGTCGGCTTCTCCGTACGCCGCGGCCAGTTGAAGCTGCTCACCATGGACCGGATGTGGCAGCCGCGGCTCCTCTCGGTGGAGCGGCAGATGGCGGGGCTGCGGCGGGAGGTCGAGGAGGCGCTGGACGACGGGTACGCGAGGGTACGCAGCGCCATCGACATGGCGTGGGTGGCGGCCTTCGGCGCGGACATCGAACAGGTGCTGTGGCGGGAGAGAGAAGGCTGCCACTACCTCTTCGACGACGCGCGCTACACCGAGATCTGCACCTACGACGAGACCCGCTTCAGCGACGAGGTGCTGGACCGGGCGTCGGCCGGGCACCCCACGGCGCTGCTGGAGCGCCCCGGCAGCCTGCTGGCCGCCCCGCTCACGGAGGCCGGCGACGACACGTACGGGCTGCGGCTGATCGGCGAGGCCGACCTGTCCACCCGCGAGCGGTTCGACGCCGCGCTGCGCCGCGTCGCCGCTTCCCCCGCGCCGCGCCTGGTCCTGGACCTCACCGAGCTGACCTTCCTCGACGTCTACTGCGCGCGGGCCGTGCTGCGGCTGGCCGCCGCCGCGCACGGCAGGCACGTCGTCGTCCGGGGCGGCGGCATACACACCCACACGTTCCTGCTTCTGGGGGCGCTCGACATCCCGCAGCTGACGGTGGAAGGCGAGTGACGCAATGGGACCGACGACCGAGGGCTCCCCGGGCGGGGGCCCGGGCCGGCCGGGGGGTCCGGGTCCGGACCTGCCGGCCGACTGCTGCCTGGAGACCGGTTTCCGCTCGGCCGACCTGCCGAGACTGCGCGTCCTGATCGGCTCGTACGCGGCCCGCCTGGGCCTGGCGGGGCACCGGCGCGACGCCCTGCTGGTGTCCGCCAACGAAGTGGCCGACAACGCGATCCGGCACGCGGGGGGCGGCGGGCGGCTCGCGCTGTACCGCGACGGGCTCCTGGTGTGCTGCCGGGTCTCCGACAGCGGCCCGGGCTTCGACGCGTCCGTCATCCCGGACCGTGCCCCCGCACTGGGCAGCGCGACGGGGTGGGGCCTGTGGACCGTTCGGCAGCTCACGGACAGTCTGGAGATCGGCCGGGGCGACGGCGGCCGGCCGCGGGGGGCCGTCGTCACGTTCTGCGTACGGTTGACGCGCCCGGCCCGCTGATCCGGCGCCCGCACCCGGCTGCCGCCACGGCGCCGGGGCCCCCGCATGGAGACTCCGCCGAACGGGTGATTCACGTATGGGTGAAACTGCCGTGCATGCCGGTGACCACGGGGCCCAGCCGATCCTCCGGCCGTCCCGCGACGGGCCCGGACCGTATCCGCAGGCGTCGGGCCTCGTTCGCAGCCCATGCACATCAGGCATGTCGCGGTATCGGTCGGGCTGGCTACGACGGTGGTCGGAACGGGGCTGCTGACCGCACCCCTGGCGAGTGCCGGCGGTATCGGCGGCTTCGGTACTGCCGCGTTCGGCAACAAGTGCCGGACGCTTCCCCACCTCGGGGCCGCGCAGGCCACCTCCCGCGGTCCCGGTCTGGCCGGCAGCAACCTGGTCCGGCTGGCAGGTGACGTTCCGTACAACCACTGCGGGGGAGCCGACATCAATCCCGACCTCTTCATCCTGGACGAATCCGAGACGGTGCCCCTGAATCCGCTGAAGTGAATCCGTCCTCGTGAGCCCGTCGAAGTGACCCGTACGGCCCTGTCTCCCGCCGTGTCGCACCGTGCACCATGGCGCCACGGCCACCTCCGGGGGGCGCACGCCGGGGCCTTCGCGCGCCCCCTTGTGCGCCCTGGGGCGCGCCCCGCCCCGCACAAGACACGGGAATGTAAACACCGGCCGGTAGCGGCCCGCTTGCCTGGCCGCCATATCCGCGTTACCGGTGATTCAACGTCGCTTGCGAGCATCACTGAATGCAGCCCGCTGTCCCGAACGCCGCCGGTCGCCGCCTGCGCCCCGTACCGACTCCGTCCGACGGGCTGGTATCGCCCTCGGCGCGGAAGAATAAGGCCATGAACCAGCAGCCCAGCGCCCAGGCAACGGACCGTACCGAGGCGACGGCGTCCCGGGCGGCGGACCACCTGCCGCCGTCCGCGCAGCCGTCGGTGGGCTCCATAGCCGCGCACCGGCCGCACGCGGTCGCCGTGCCGGTGCCCGAGCTGGAGCCGGACCTCGACGCCGACCTGGATGACTACGAGGAATCCGGCGCGGCAGGCGCCGACGGCGGGGAACTGCCCGCCGGCCGCTTCCTGGACCGCGAGCGGAGCTGGCTGGCGTTCAACGAGCGGGTACTGGAACTGGCCGAGGACCCGGCCACCCCGCTGCTCGAACGGGCCAACTTCCTCGCGATCTTCGCGAGCAACCTCGACGAGTTCTTCATGGTCCGCGTCGCGGGCCTCAAACGGCGCATCGCGACCGGTGTCGCCACCCGCTCCGCCTCCGGCCTCCAGCCCCGCGAGGTGCTGGACCTGATCTGGACCCGCTCGCGCGAGCTGATGGCGCGGCACGCCGCCTGCTACCAGCAGGACGTCGCCCCAGAACTCGCCGACCAGGGCATCCACCTGATCCGCTGGCCCGACCTGACCGAGAAGGAGCAGGCCCGGCTGTTCACGCTGTTCCGGCAGCAGATCTTCCCGGTCCTGACGCCGCTGGCGGTCGACCCGGCGCACCCGTTCCCGTACATCTCCGGTCTGTCCCTCAACCTGGCCGTCGTCGTACGCAATCCGGTCAGCGGCCACGACCACTTCGCACGGGTGAAGGTGCCGCCGCTGCTCTCCCGCTTCCTGGAGGCCGCCCCGCAGCGGTACGTGCCCATCGAGGACGTGATCGCCGCCCACCTGGAGGAGCTGTTCCCGGGGATGGAGGTGCGGGCCCACCACATGTTCCGGGTGACCCGCAACGAGGACCTGGAGGTCGAGGAGGACGACGCGGAGAACCTGCTCCAGGCGCTGGAGAAGGAGCTGATGCGGCGCCGCTTCGGGCCGCCGGTGCGCCTGGAGGTCGAGGAGACCATCGACCCCGCCGTACTGGACCTGCTCGTCCAGGAGCTGAAGGTCTCCGACTCCGAGGTCTATCCGCTGCCCGGCCCGCTGGACCTGACCGGGCTGTTCGGCATAGGGGCGCTGGACCGGCCGGAGCTGAAGTACCCCAAGTTCGTGGCGGGCACCCACCGCGACCTCGCCGAGGTCGAGTCCGCCTCGGCGCCCGACATCTTCGCCGCGCTGCGCGCCCGTGACGTGCTGCTCCACCACCCGTACGACTCGTTCTCGACCTCCGTGCAGGCGTTCCTGGAGCAGGCCGCCGCCGATCCGGACGTCCTGGCGATCAAGCAGACGCTCTACCGCACCTCGGGCGACTCACCGATCGTCGACGCCCTGATAGACGCCGCCGAATCCGGCAAGCAGGTGCTCGTCCTCGTCGAGATCAAGGCGCGCTTCGACGAGCAGGCCAACATCAAATGGGCGCGCAAACTGGAGGAGGCGGGCTGCCATGTCGTGTACGGGCTGGTCGGGCTCAAGACGCACTGCAAACTGTCGCTGGTCGTCCGCCAGGAAGGCGAGATGCTGCGCCGTTACGCGCACGTGGGGACGGGCAACTATCACCCCAAGACCGCCCGGCTGTACGAGGACCTGGGGCTGCTGACCGCCGACCCGCAGGTGGGCGCCGACCTCTCCGACCTCTTCAACCGGCTCAGCGGCTACTCCCGCCGGGAGACCTACCGGCGGCTGCTGGTGGCCCCCAAGTCGCTGCGCGACGGCCTCGTCCAGCGCATCACCAAGGAGATCGCCCACCACCGCGCGGGGCGGCCCGCCTACGTCCGCATCAAGGTCAACTCGATGGTGGACGAGGCCGTCATCGACGCGCTGTACCGCGCGTCGCAGGCCGGTGTGCCGGTCGACGTGTGGGTGCGCGGCATCTGCGCCCTGCGGCCCGGGGTCGAGGGGCTCAGCGAGAACATCCGGGTACGCAGCGTCCTCGGCCGCTTCCTCGAACACTCCCGGGTGTTTGCTTTCGGCAACGGCGGCGAGCCCGAAGTCTGGCTGGGCAGCGCCGACATGATGCACCGCAACCTCGACCGGCGGATCGAGGCGCTGGTACGGGTCACCGACCAGGGCCACCGCGCCGCCCTCAACCGGCTCCTGGAGACCGGCACGTCGGACACCACCTCGTCCTGGCACCTGGGCCCGGACGGCAACTGGACCCGGCACGCGGTCGACGCGGACGGCGCGCCGCTGCGCAACGTACAGGAAATGCTCATTGACGCCCGGAGGCGCCGGCGTGGCCCAGCGACATGACGTCCCCCCGCTCCGCTGCGAGCCCGCCGGGCCCGGCGGCGCGCCCGCCGTGCTGGCCGACGGCCCGGCACGCACCGGCTCGCCGCCGCGCCCCGGCGGCCGGCCACGCCCGTACGGGACCGGCAGCCCCACGCTCACGGGACGCACTGCCCGCGAAGTCCTCGCCGCCCACCTGCACCACCAGGCGACGGACTTCCTGCGCAGCCTGCGCTCCCACCGCGAAAGCGGCTCCGACGCGGAAGGCACCCGCGAGGCCGCCCGCCAGCTCCGCTCCGCCGCCCGGCGGATCGGCGGCGCGCTGCACACCTTCCGCCCGCTCACGGACGAGAAGTGGGCCGACCAGCTGCGCAGTGAACTGGCCTGGCTCTCGGGGACGCTGGGCCGCGAACACGCCAGTACGGCACGGCTGGACCGCCTGCTGGGCGCGCTGCAACGGCTGACCGGCCGCGCGGAACGGGAACGCGAGACCGTCGCGGCCCGTACGGCCGCGGGGAACGCCGCCGCTGCCCAAGCCCCGCCCGCCGCCTCCGGCCGGGACGGCGCGGACGCCGGGGAGGCCGACGCGCTCCTCTCCGCCGGGGCCGCGCGGGCCGGGGCCCTGCTGGAACGGCAGATCACCCTCGCCCGCACCCGTGCGCACTCCGCCGCCCTCCAGGCGCTCGGCTCCTCCCGCTTCCACGCGGTCGCCGACGCCGTCGCCGTACTGGCCTCGGAGGCGCCGCTCACCGTCGCCGCCGACCGGCCGGCGGAGGACGTCCTGCCGCCGCTGGCCGAGCAGGCCCACCGGCGGCTCGCGGAGGCCGTCGCGGCGCTGCCGCTGGCCCGCGCCGGACACCCGTACAACGCCGACGCGCTCACCTCCGACGCCCGCCAGGACGCGCCCTGGCACCAGGTACGGATACTGGTCCGCCTGAGCCGGTACGCACAGGAAGTGCTCGACCCCGACGACGTCGACCCACGGCTCGCCGAGGCGGGCCGGGCCCTGGAACGCCACCGCGACGCCGCCGAGGCGGCGGCCGCCGCGGCAGCCGCCGCCCGCACCCCGCGCATCGCCCCCGCCACCGCCTACGCACTCGGCGTCCTGCACGCCGACCAGCGCCACGAAGTCGAGGCGGCGCGCTTCGCGTTCGGCCGGGCCTGGATTCCGGCCCCGGTGCCCGAGGCGGCCCAGCCCGTCCGGAAGGGATGAGGGAAAGATGCCGGTGCCCGAGAAACCCATCAAGGCGGCAGGCTGCGTACTGTGGCGCCGTTCTCCCGCCGACGGCGAACTCGAAATCGCCATCGTCCACCGGCCTAAATACGACGACTGGTCCCATCCGAAAGGCAAACTGAAGAGCGACGAGGACTGGCTAGCGGGCGCCCTGCGCGAGGTATCCGAGGAAACCGGGATGCGGTGCCGTCCCGGCGCCGAACTCCCCATCGTGCATTACCCGGCCAACGGCCGCCCCAAAGAAGTCCGTTACTGGGCGGCGGAGGCGGTGGCGGGCGAATTCGACCCGAACGACGAGGTCGACCGGCTGCTGTGGCTGCCCCCTGACCAGGCCCGGCGCATCCTCACACAGGGGCGGGACCGGGAATTGGTCGATGCGCTGCTGGCAGCGCTGCACGAGGTCGGCAGGGGCTGAAGCGGGAATCCGGCAGGGGGCGGGGCGGCCGGACATCACATCACGGGCCGGGGCGCGAGGTGTTCCTTCGGCCCCCGCCGGCCGTGCTGGATCTCCCTCGCCGACGACTGCCCGCATTGCCGGCACGGCGCCCGTACGACGCGATAGAGCCGCCCTTTCTCGTCGTACTCGAAAACGTCGCACACCATCCCCGCACACCGGTCGGTCCGGCACGGCGCACTCCCGACCGCCCGCCTTTCCGGCGGAGCCGGATACACGGCGTTCCGGTCGCAGTGCAGGCAGGGAAAGGGCGTCAGCCCGCCCCCGTTGGCCACATAGGCGACCCCCTCGGCGCGGTCACAGCGCGGGCAGATCCAGGCCATGGGTGTGTCCTTCGGGTGGGGTCCTTCGGCCGGTGGGGACGGAGTATTCCGGGTCGGGGTGCCGATTTGTGGTGAATGCGTGGGGTGTCACCTGCATGGGGGACGGGTGTACGGGGTGTCGCCCGTTCTGCCTCCGAACCGCCGTCCTGCCTTCCCCGGCCGTCTGTGTCGCCTCCGCCGTCCCTCCTGCCTCGCCGCCCACTGCCAGCGGCTGCAACTAACCTGAGTCCGGGCTTGTCAATTTTCCTTCGTGGGGCTATACCAGAAGGCGAAGGGCATCGCACCCACTGCCTTCGGAAGGAGATGACCCGTGATGCTCATGCGCACCGATCCGTTCCGCGAGATCGACCGCCTCACCCAGCAGGTCTTCGGCACGGCGGCGCGTCCGGCGGCGCTGCCGATGGACGCCTACCGGTCCGGCGACGAGTTCGTGATCCACTTCGATCTGCCGGGAGTCGACCCGGAGACCATCGATCTCGACATCGAGCGCAATGTGCTCACCGTCCGCGCCGAGCGCGCCGCCGCCGCCCCGGAGGGCGCCGAGATGATCGCGAGCGAGCGGACGACCGGCAAGTTCAGCCGGCAGCTGTTCCTCGGCGAGACGCTCGACAGCGAGCGGGTGGACGCGTCGTACGAGAACGGCGTCCTGACGCTGCGCATCCCCGTCGCGGAGCAGGCCAAGCCGCGCAAGATCCAGATCACGGGCGGCAGCTCCCGCAAGCAGATCTCCCAGTGAGCCGGCAGATGTCCCCGTGATGCGGGACCGGCCGCGCGGCACCACGGCCGCGCGGCCGGCACACCGGCCCGCCTACCGCCGCCGCAGCGACGCGTCCGCGACGGCCGGCGGCGTGTAGTAGAGGTCGGCCTTGTTCAGGTCCGTGCCCGGCGGCACGATCGCGTCGATACGGTCCAGCACCTCGGCGTCCAGCGTCACCTCCACGCCGTCCAGCAGGCTTTCGAGCTGGTCGTACGTGCGCGGCCCGATGATCACGGAGGTGACCGCGGGGTGCGACCGTACGAACGCCGTCGCCAGGTGCGGCAGCGTCAGCCCCGCCTCGGACGCCACCTTCGCCAGCTCGGCGACCGCCTCGGCCTTGCGCGCGTTCTCCGGGACGGACAGATCGAACTTGGCGTTCTCCAGGGCGGCCCGCCCGCTCGCGGAAAGGTCCCGCCCCGACAGCCAGCCCGCGCTGAGCGGCCCCCAGGTCAGCACGCCCATCCCGTACCGCTGCGCGGTCGGCAGCACCGCCGCTTCCACGCCGCGCGCCAGCATCGAGTACGGCGGCTGCTCGCTGCGGAAGCGCACATGGCCGCGGTGCTCGGCTGTCCACTGCGCCTCGACGATCGCCTCGGCGGGGAAGGTGGAACTGCCCACCGCCCGCACCTTTCCGGACCGTACGAGATCCGAGAGCGCGCCCAGCGTCTCGTCGATGTCGGTCGCCGGGTCGGGGCGGTGCGCCTGGTAGAGGTCGATGTAGTCGGTGCCCAGCCGCCGCAGGCTGTCCTCCACCGCCCGTACGATCCAGCGCCGTGAACTGCCGCCGTGGTTGGCGTCCGGCCCCATCGGATTGAAGAACTTGGTGGCCAGGACCACGTCCTCGCGCCGCCCCTTGAGCGCCTTGCCGACGATCTCCTCGGACTCGCCCGCCGCGTACACGTCCGCCGTGTCGATGAAGTTGATCCCCGCGTCCAGCGCGCGGTGCACGATCCGCACGCTCTCGTCGTGGTCCTTGTTTCCCCAGCTCCCGAACATCATCGCGCCGAGTGCGTACTCGCTGACCGAGATGCCGGTGCCGCCAAGAATCCTGCGCTGCATGAGTCCTCTTCTCGTGAGGGGGCCGCTGCCGGATCGCGATCGCCTCGCGTACCCGTGCGACGTCGTGCCCACCACCCTGCGTGCCGCCCCCGCCCCGCACCAGGCCCGCCGCGGCCTGGGTCCGGCGGAACCACCCTGACGGGCGGCGTCCTGAACCGGGCGTCCCGCGCGCGCCCGCGCCGCATACTGGAGCGATGGGTGTGCAGACGGAACCCGAGATCAGAGCGTTTCTCAAGGCGCGCCGCGCCGCGCTGGACCCGGCCGAACTCGGCCTGCCGGACGGCATCACCCGGCGCCGCGTGCGCGGCCTGCGGCGCGAGGAGGTCGCGCAGCTGGCCGGCATCAGCGTCGACTACTACACGCGCATCGAACAGGGCCGCGCCAACGCCATCTCGGAACCGGTGCTGGACGCCATCGAACGCGCCCTGCGGCTGACCGGAGCCGAGGCCCGCTACCTGCGCAACATCGCGGGGCCCCGGCGCCCCGCCCCGGCCCCGGAGCCCGAACGGCGCGTACGGCCCGAGATCCGGCACCTGCTGGACGCCCTGGACGAGACCGTCCCCGCGTACATCCAGGGCCCCGGCATGGACGTCCTCGCCTGGAACCGACTCGCCGCCCGCCTCGCCTTCGACTACGACGCGATCGAGCCCGCGCGGCGCAACAACGCCCTCCTGATCTTCCTGGACCCGTCGGCCCGCACCCTCCACCTGGACTGGGAAGAGATCGCGGAGAGCGTCGTCGGCAATCTGCGCGCCGAGGCCGGCCGCAGCCCGGAAAGCCCCCGGCTGTGCGCCGTCATCTGCGAACTCCTCGACCACAGCGCGGACTTCCGGCGCCTGTGGGAGGCCCAGTCCGTACAGGAACGGTGCAGCGGCACCAAACGCGTGCGGCACCCCGAAGCCGGCGAACTCGTCCTCTGCTACGAGAGCTTCCGGCTGCCCCAGGATTCCGAGCAGTCGCTGTGTACGTATACGGCGCCGCGCGATTCACCGACGGACCGGAAGCTGCGGGAGCTGGCCCGGGGAGTGGGAGCGGGGGCGCGGTAGTGCCGGTCCGCGGCTTCGCGGTCACACCGGCGCCAGCGCCTCCCACCGCACCGTGACCTCCCCCTGCCGCCACCGCCGCGGCCCGTCGGCCAGCGGCCATGCCGTACTGAGGGCGAGCACGCTGCGCATCCACCGCTGCCGCGCGCCCAGCGACGCGTACGGGGCGGCCGCCGCCCACGCCCGGTCGAAGTCGCGCAGGAACGCGTGCACGGGCTGGCCCGGCACATTGCGGTGGATCAGTGCCTTCGGCAGGCGTTCTGCCAGGTCGGACGGGGTTTCCAGGACGCTGAGCCGGGCCGCGAAAGTCACCGTACGCGGCCCTTCCGGACCCAGCGCCACCCATACGTGCCGCCGCCCGATCTCGTCGCAGGTGCCCTCCACCAGGAGCCCGTCCGGCGCCAGCCGCGCGCACAGCCGCTCCCAGACGGCGGCGACCTCGTCCTCGGCGTACTGGCGCAGCACGTTCGCCGCCCGGATCAGCACCGGCGGGCGCCCGCCCGGCAGCGGCACCTCGAAGCCGCCGTGCGCGAAGACCAGCCCCGGGCACGCGTACGGCGCCGCGGCGGCGACCCGCTCCGGGTCGATCTCGATGCCGACCACCTGCACGTCCGCCCGTACCGTACGCAGCCGGGCCAGCAGCTCCACGGCGGTCCAGGGCGCTGCGCCGTAGCCCAGGTCCACGGCGACGGGGGCGGGGCCGCGGCGCAGCGCGGCGGCGTGCGTGGCGGCGATCCAGCGGTCCATGCGGCGCAGCCGGTTCGGGTTGGTGGTTCCGCGGGTCACGTTCCCGAGGGGGCGGGAGGGCGGGGGAGAGGCGGGAAACGGGGACGTGCTGCGGGCCATGTCCTGACCTTT